>JBPYFF010000130.1:0-3101 GCA_051984455.1 Acidimicrobiales bacterium
TCAACGCGCTCGGCGGCAATGACACCGTCGACGCGACTGACCTGGCGGCCGGAGTCATCGGGCTCACCGTGAACGGCGGCGCCGGCACCGACCTCCTCTCCGGCGGCCCCGGCGCCGTGCTGGTCCAGTAGAGGCAGGCCCAAGCAGCCAGCTTTCGCTGGTTGACGTGGGTCGCGCCACCATCCGGCTGCAACCAGGGGCTCAACCAGAGTTCTCGGGCTGCCCAGACCCGCACCCACCCGCGCACCTTGGCTATCCCCAACCGCGTTGTGGATGACGGGGCGCTCCTCCCGGGACACGCGAAAGCGTAGGTCATAGTGACGGAGTGCACGTGGGGCGTTGCTATCGCACTCTCACCTGTTCCTATGCCGCTGTCCGGTAACCGATGGGTGCGCGACCGGTGGACAGGTCGGGGCTAGCCCCCGCTCCCCGGGCCCTGCCATTTCTCGAAACGGAAGTCGAGGTTGCCAGGATCACGGGATTCGCGGAACTTGCCGCAACGGCTGCACGTGCGGAAGGACCCGGCCCCGTCCGAGGTGAGCGGTCCCCAACGATGAAGACGGAGGAAACACAGAAGCCGCAAAGGTTCCCTCCTCCCGGCTCTACCCGCCGAGTTTCGACGATATCCCAACGGCGGTCCTGGGCCGCCAAGGAAATCGCCCGCTCATCAGCGTAAGACGGTTTGCGTCAAGGTTTTCGGTCGGTGCCCTCGGTCCGTCGTCGGTCCCTGCATAGCTGAATGGGGCTGTGTGCCCGGCAGCGGGTAATCGGGTTGGTTCGACGACGGACGGGGCTGCCCATGATGAGCGTCGAGGTACCGGTGGTTCTTGGTGGTCCTTAGTGCCGCGTAGGGCTCGCCCCGACCGTCAGCTCGGGTGACCGCCTGGTGCTGATGCCAGCTGCTTAGGCGGCGAGCGTCACGTTGCTCCTGGTGCTGCCGTGGGTGGCGATCTCGGGGTCCCAGGCTCGGCCGGTGGTGATCACCGCGTGCAGCTGCCGCAGTACCGCGGCTGCGATCACGGTCTGGGCCTGGGTGGCCTTGAGCCGGTTGGTCTGTCTGGTGGTGAGGTGTCGGTGCCGGCTGGCGTAGACGGTGTTGGTCTGCAGTGCTCCCCAGGCCGCGCGCCAGGCCGCGACCCGCAGCCGGGGTCGGCCCTTGCCGGTGAGCCTGGTCTGGCCGGCGTAGGTGCCGGACTGTCGCTGTCGGGGTGCCAGGCCGGCGTGCTTGACCAGCGCACGGCCGGTGGCGAACCGGCGGGGGTCGCCGGTCTCGGCCAGGATCGCGGCCGCGCCGACCGCGCTGATCCCGGGGATGCTGGTGGCCAGGCTGGTCAGCTCGAGCTCGTCGAGGACCGCGACCATCCGGTCTTCGGTCTGGGCCAGACGACGCTGGTCGTGCTCCCGGTCGGCCAGGACCCAACCGGCTCGTTCCAGGGCGCCGCGTCGGTGCGGGGTCACTCCGGTCGGGTCGACCAACGCCGCGAACAGCTTGCGCACGATCCGCAGGCATGGTTTCTGCCCGCCCCGCCTGGTGATCTCGCGACGGACCTGGGCCTCGAACCGGACCGCTCCGAGTCGCCGGGTCCGGTCCAGGTCCCCGCCGTCGCGGTCTAGGACCACGGTCATCGCCGCGGCCCAGGTGACCGACCGGAACGGCTGCGCGGCGGTGGTCAGGGCAGCCGGCCACACACAGTCGAGCAGGTCGCGGACCTGCTGGACCTGGGCCACGTTCGCGGTGATCAGCTCCTCACGGCGTGCGCCCAGGTGCCGCAGCCGACCCCACGTCTCGTCCACGGGTTCGGGCTCGTAGCAGCGCAGCTGGGCGGTCAATCTCGCGATCAAGACCGCGTCCTTGTCGTCGGTCTTGTCCATCGTCAGGTCCTCGCTGCGGCGTGCCCACGAGGTCTGGTTCGGTTGCACGCACACCATCGCCATGCCCCGATCGGCGGCGAGCTGGCCCAGCACCCGCCACCGGTGCCCGGTCGGCTCACACGCCACCGTGACCCCGGCGAACCCCTTGACCGCGGACCGGTCGGCGGCCCAGTCCAACGCAGCGCCGAGGTCCCAGGCCTTGCATCGGAACGTCCTCCGGGCCAACACCCTGGAGTCGTGATCGGTCACGACCACCATCTGCTTGCGGTCGGCCAGATCGATCCCCACGATCGCCTGCTCGAGCGGCACCAGCTCCCGCAGCCTGGCCAGTCGCGCGTTGCGGTTCCGGTCACCACGTGAGACACCGTTACCGTTGGTCATGAACGTCCTCCTCTTGTGAATGGGACACCAAGCCCGACAAGCGCATCAGGAGGACGTTCCTACGCCCGACAGGACACACAAAACGTGTTCCTATGCCGCTGTACGTGCGCGGACATGCCGATGTGCGGTCGGACGGCTTCACCCCCACCGGGGCGCGGATGTACTCAGCCACGAGATTCTCGAGTGATCAGCCGTCCAGATCAGTGGGCGTCTTCGCAGTCCTCACCCCCGCCGCAGCCCGTCCGCGGGTGAGACGGCAAGTCGCCAATACCCGGCCGAGGGCACATCCGCAGGGTGGTCCACTCGGGCCCGTTCAATACGCACTACCCGGCGTGTCTTGCCGCCCTTTAGTGGGCTCGATCCCTGCCGGGAGGACCCCGCCCGCAACATCGGCGCCGACGTAGGCAACGACGCGGGCGCCATCACCAGGCGAGAACCTCGCCCGGGACAGCGGTCGGATGCGACACACTTCCGCCGTACCAGCGCCCGGGTCACCCGACAATTCCAAAGACCGAAGCCGCGTCACAGTGTCGGCTGACGGGCTCGCCAGAAGCTACCGCTCATGGCGATATGGGGACGAGTCGAAGTCAACGACTAATGCGGTCGGCGCCAGAACCGCACGGGCCTAAACCCGCAGATGAGCCTGGCCCGGGTGTTCGGGCCAGGCTCATCGCGTGATTGGCTCCAATCGGCGGGGATGCGTCGTGTCTGATCCTGCGAGCATGGGGTTCGCTCGGAGGGCGTAGTCAGTGTGCGCTTGGAACCGAGGCCTCCGAGCCGGCGAACTGACGACGGCGCCGGGCGAGCAGCCAGGCCTCGATGACGAAGTCGACTCCGCCGGTAGCCGC
>JBPYFF010000131.1:0-3636 GCA_051984455.1 Acidimicrobiales bacterium
AGGTGCTCGCCCGCTACTTGAGCGAGACCGCTGCCGCCGAGGTGGAGGCCTCCTGAGGCCGCGGCTGCGGCGGTCGTGAGCGCACCGCCCTGGCCTTCAGCTTCTGCGCCATGCGGATCCACTGGTCAGACGTCTGGGCAACCACGCCACGCGGCTCGCGGGCCAGGCCGATGGCACCCAGGCCGAACAGCAGGGGCGGCAGCTGCAACGCCCAGTGAGGCCAGTGCCACGTGCCAATGAGCTCCGGGAAGACCACGAACGCGAGCCCCGCGAGCAATGGCCCTACGCTCGTCCGCACCCCGAGGGTGATTACGACCGCCAGCCAGACGATGCCGGTGAGCGTCATGTACGAGGAAGGGTGGGCACGCAGCTCGTAAAAGGCGAGCATGCCGCCACCGACGGCTGCGATGAAGCCGCTCACTGCGAAGGCGACGAGCTTGGACCGCACCACGCTGTGGCCGATGGTCGACACGCCCGTTTCGCTCGACCGGATGGCGACGAGCGTCATCCCCGTCGTCGAGCGCCTGAGGTTGCGCACGAGCAGCGAGAGGAGCACGAAGATGGCGAGCGCCAGGTACAGGAACGATCGGTCGCCGTCGAAGTGGATGGGGCCGAGGACAGGCCGGGCGAGGAAAACCCCCGACCCCTGCTTGTCGAAACGGTCGACAGGGAAGACCAGGTTGTCGACGAGCAGGGCGAAAGCAAGCGTCGCCAGTGCCACGTACAGATCGCCGAGTCGGACCGCCAGAAGAGCCACGACGAGCGCCACGGGCACGACGAGCAGAGCGGCGACGAAGAGGGAGAGCAGGCCCGGCCAGTGGTAGTTGGTCGCCAGCTGGGCGGTGAAGATGGCCCCGAGCCCGGCGAACGATATCTGGCACAGCGAAAGGATGCCGGCCTGGCCCGTTACGACCGAGTACGAGAGAAGGGCGATCGCCAGGCAGACGCCTGAGCCGACAATGCCCACCCAGTAGTGCGGCAGCACCAGGCTCACCGCGACCACCAGGGCGACGATGACGGCGAAGCCGATCGGGCGCACCAGCGGTCCTGTCGTCACGTCGTGGACGGTGGTGCCGCGACTTGCAACGCGGTCAACGGCCATCGCCCTGCTACGACCGAAGCCCTGATAGGCGAGCAGGAACACCATCATCACGATGAACGGGACGCTCGGCCGGAAGCCGGCTGACAGCACTCCGGTCGACGGTAGATACTTGACGCTGACTTCCTGAATGAGCCCGAGGAGGATGGCACCGGCGAACGCCAGGGCCAGGCTGCTCAGCCGGGCGACGACGACGGCGGCGAGCGAGGCGACGATCAGGAGGGTGAACCCGGTCGCGTCGAGACCAAGGAGCGGCGTCAGCATCACGCCGGAGAGGCCGGCCAGCAGGCAGCCGAGGGCCCATGACGCTGCCCCGACAACGCGGGGATCGGTGCCGGCCAGCCCGGCGAGCGGGGGGGAGTCGACCACGGCGCGGATGAGGAGCCCGGCGGTCGTGAACCGGAGCATGGCGGCCAGGCCGGCACCGATCACGATCGTGCCGATGAACACGATCAACTGGTTGGTGTTGAGCGCGACGCCGAGCACGTGGTACACACCGACGTGGTTGCCCGCCAGCCCGGGGCGGCGGAAGATGGGGTTGTCGCTGAACACCAGGAACGTCAGCGGCGTCAACGCGACGTAGAGCCCAACGGTGGCGACAAGCATGACAACGGTGCCCACCTTGGCGAGGTTGCGAGCGAGCACGAGCCACAGGAACAGCCCGATCGCCGGCCCGACCACGCCGATGGAGACGAGCGCGGCCACGGGCAGTGGCCAGTGCCAGACGGCGTACATCCGGTAAAACGTCATCGCCACGAAGAAAGCGATCGCGCCGTGGGCGAAGTTCAGCACTTTCGACGAGACGTACGTCATTACCAGACCGAGGGCCGAGATGGCGTAGATCCCGCCGAGGACCAGCCCCCCGATGATGTACGGCGTCATTGAGTGCACTATTCCCCAGAAGTCATCGGTTCACCCAGGCCGCCCGCCAGTACCATCCGGTGAATGGATGGCGTCCGCATCGCGATGGACGATCCTCACGCCCAGGACGTACAGGCCCTGCTCCAACGCCATCTGGCTTTCGCCCACCACCACACGCCACCCGAGGGGGTGCATGCGCTGGCTGTGGACGGACTGCTGGACCCCGCGGTTACCGTCTTCAGTGCCCGGCGCGAGGGTCAGCTCGTGGCCATGGGCGCGCTGAAGGAGCTGGATCAGACCCACGCCGAGTTGAAGTCCATGCACACCGCTGCAGCGGCGCGACGCCAGGGAATCGGTCGCGCCATGGTGGACCATCTCCTTTGCGTCGCCCGCCAAAGGGGATATCGACAGGTAAGCCTCGAAACCGGAACCATGGCTGCTTTCTCACCGGCGCGAGCGCTCTATATCGGCGCCGGGTTCACGGAATGCGGTCCCTTTGGCCAGTACACAAAGAGCCCTACCAGTGCTTTTATGACGCTGCTCATCAGCTAGCGGCCGCGACCCGATCGACACACCGCCGCCTCATAGCTGGTGCGCAGGACACCACCAGGTTGTCCGCGTGCCGACCGTCTCCCGCCGCAGCGGAGACCCATCCCTGGGGCACACACCGCCAGGCCGCCGCTCCCCCATGAGCTCGCCGGTGTGGGAGCCGCCCTTCAAGAGGAAGTCCTCGAGTGTCTTCCGAAGGTGGCGGTGAAGGCGGCGGAGCTCAGGCTCCGTCAGCGACCCGGCCGGGCGGACGGGCGACAAACCGGCGCGCCACAACACCTCGTCGGCGGCAAGGTTTCCGACGCCTGCCAGATGCTTCTGGTCGAGGAGGCGGACCTTGAGGGGAGCCCGACTCTGACCGAGCGCCCGCCGAAGCTGTCCGAGGCCCAGCCCGAGGGCGTCGGGGCCGAGGCGGCTTTCAGAAGGATCCAGCTCGACTCCGCCAAGCCTTCGCGGATCTCGCATGATCAGCCGGCCGCCGTCGAGGAAGCCGACACCGAAGCGTTCCCACCTCATCTCCTCCCGGTTGGAGGCGTACCAGAGCTCCTCCACGCCCACGACCCCGTCCACAATCAGGCGACCGGTCATGCCGAACCTGAGGCCGAGCACAGGGCCGCCGTCACTGGTGGAAAGCAGCAGGAGCTTGCCGATCCGCTGAGCGCCCGTGAACGCCAGGCCGGTAAGGGCCGAACGGATCGCTTCCTCCGTGAGCCCACCCTTCAGATACCAGCCGTCCGGTGCGTCAACGGCTGAAATGGTTCGGCCCAGAGCGAGTCGTTCGGCCAGCCGGCGGTAGCTCTCCACCTCTGCAAGCTCGGGCACACCGACACGCTAAACCAGGTCCATCCAGCCGGCCCTGGGGTCATGGGAGCCAACCGGCACTACCCTCGTGCGCATGCCGCCGGAGAGGGAACGCTGGGTGGCCCACTGGGCCCACCTTTACGACGAGGTCGTGACCTCAGGGTTGTGCACCGGCTGCGCCGGTTGTGTGGTGGCGTGCCCTCATGACGTGCTCGGCTACGACGACAGCAACGGCGTCTACAAGCCCTTTCATCTTGAGGCTGAAGGCGGTCCGGGGGGTTGCGGCCACGGCGACCGGGGCTGCACCAGCTGCACACGGGCCTGCC
>JBPYFF010000132.1:0-9330 GCA_051984455.1 Acidimicrobiales bacterium
CTCTTCCAGGACGTCGACGTGCTGCTCACCCCTGCCACCGCAGTGCCCGGTTTTGAGGCCGAGGGTCCCATGCCGACTCGAATCGCCGACCAGGATGTCCATCCCGCCATGGCGGTGCCCTTCACCATGCTGGCCAATCTCTGCTGGAACCCCGCCATCTCCGTGCCGGCGGGCCTCACGCCGGAGGGCCTGCCCATCGGCCTGCAGATCATGGCCCGGCGGCACCGCGACGACGTGGTGCTGCGGCTGGCCCGCATCTTCGAAGAGGCGAATCCCTGGCCTCGGCTGGCGCCGGCGTACCAGTCATGAGCGAATCATGAGCGAATCATGAGCGAACCGCTCCCCGCCCTGCTGCATCCCTTCGCCCGTCCGGCGCTGCCGGCCGCTGAAGTGGTCACGCTTGTGCGCGGCGAGGGGGCGGCGGTCTGGGACAGTCATGGCCAGCGGTACGTCGATGCTCTGGCCAGCCTGTGGTACTGCCAGGTTGGCCACGGCCGGCGGGAGATCGCCGATGCCGTCGGCCGGCAGGCCGCGACCCTGGGCGGGTTCCACACCTTCGACCGCTATGGCAACCGTCCCTCCGAGGAACTGGCTCACCGACTGGCCGCGCTCGCACCGATGGAGGATGCCCGCGTCTTTCTGACCAGCGGCGGTTCTGAGTCGGTCGAAACGGCCCTCAAACTGGCCCGTCTGACCCACGCCCTCGGCGGACAGCCAGAACGCACACTGGCCATCTCCCGCCGGCTGTCGTACCACGGGGTGGCATACGGCGGCCTGACCCTGACAGGTCTGCCGGCCAACCGGGCGGGCTTTGGGCCCCTCGTCCCCGACGTCGAGCAGGTTGATTGGGACGACCTCGATGCGATCGACAAGCTGATCGAAGTGCGAGGGGATGAACTGGCCGCCATCATCGCCGAGCCGGTGATCGGAGTCGGCGGTGTCCTGCCTCCCCCTGAGGGTTACCTGCGGGAACTCAGGGAACGATGTGACCGGACCGGTGCCCTGCTCATCCTGGATGAGGTGATCACCGGATTTGGTCGCCTCGGGCACTGGTGGGGGGCCGAGCGTTACCGCGTCGCGCCCGATCTGGTGACCTTTGCCAAGGGAGTGACGTCCGGCTACCAGCCGCTCGGCGGGGTGCTGATCGGCACACGCGTCCGCCAACCACTGGAAGCGGATCCCGCCTATGTGCTCCGGCACGGCTACACCTACAGCGGCCATCCGACGACGTGCGCGGCCGGCCTGGTCAACCTCGACATCCTGGAACGCGAAGCCCTGGCGAGCCGGGCCGACGCCATCGGGCAGCGCCTTGAGGACGGCTTTGCGCCCTTGGTGGCGAGGGAGTCGGTCGCGGCCGTCCGGGGCGTCGGCGGCGTGCGTGCGCTCGTTCTCAGCCGGGGGGTCACTGCGACCGCCGTCCGGGACGACCTCCTCGGCCGCGGCGTCATCGCCCGGCCGATCGGGGACGACATCGTGGGGTTCTGTCCTCCTCTCGTCATCAGCGACGAGGACCTCGATCACATCGTCGAGGCCGTCGAGGAGGCGATGGTGGCTGCGACCCGCTGAGCCGCTCAGCTGCTAACGGCCGGACGGCCGTCTCAGGGCGAGTCGGGCTGATCCCGCAGGTAGCGCTCGACTTCCGCCGCCAGCGCGTCGGCGCTGGGAAGGGTCAATGGGCCCCCGTCATGTTCTTCCTCTGGCTGATGGTCGTCGGCGTCCTCGAGCTCGGCCACGTACGCCGCCGCCTCGGCGTCGTTGGCCACGTGCTCGCTCACCTCGCGCTCGTAGGTGTCGGCGGCCACCTTCAGCTCCACCGGGTTGACTCGTCCTCCGACCAGCGCAGCGGTCCGCTCGACCAGGGCGAGGGCGGCCTTGGGCGACGGCACTTGATGGACATAATGAGGGACGGCTGCCCACAGCGACGCTGATGGCATTCCCGCCGTCGTGCAGGCGTCGTGGAGCACTCCGACGATCCCGGTCGGTCCTTCGTACCGGGAACGCTGGAGCCCGAGTCGGGTTGACAGTTCGGGTTCGTGGGCGGTACCGCTCACGTGAACGGGTCGACTGTGGGGAACGTCGGCCAGCAGGGCGCCAAGGGTGATGGCCAGCTCGGTGCCGACAGAACGGGCGGCACCGACCACCGTCTCGCAGAAAGTTCGCCACTTCAGCTGCGGCTCTACGCCCCGCAGGAAAACGACGTCCCGGCCGGTGCCGGGGACGGACGCTGCCCAGAGCTCGTTGGCCGGCCATTCGATGCGGCGAGTGACACCTTCGACCAGCTTGACCTGGGGCCTGGTCACGGTGAAGTCATAGAACTCCTCAGGGTCGATGGTGGCGAACCTGCGGGCTGACCAGGTCTCGGCGAGGTAACGCACGGCCAGCGTGGCCGCGTCCCCCGCGTCGTTCCAGCCTTCGAAGGCAGCGACCAGCAGGGGCCGCCGGAGACGGGGTTGCTGCTCCCAGCGCAGGGTCTCCATGACCCTCGACGCTACCCGGACGCGAAGCGTGGGAGGGGGCCGGTGGACAGGGGGGGAGTCAACCGGCCGCTCACTCCCACTTACCGTTCACGTTACCAAGCGATTTCAGGAATCGCAGCAGGTTTTTGGTCACATGTTCGTGAAGGCCAGGTGAAGCCTGCGTTACGAGCGGCCCTGAACAGGGAGCGCCCGGCTCAGCCGCGAGCCGGCTCGACCACGCGATCGGCTCGACCCCTCGACCTCTCGACCGCTAAAGCGCTCCACGTACGCTCGCTTCCGTGGCCGACCGGCGGGTCTTCGTCGACATCTCCCCATTTCGGGTCTCGCGGGACTTCCGCTACCTGTACGCCGGCCAGATGGTCTCGTTCGTGGGCTCGCAACTCACGGTCGTTGCGTTGCCGTACCAGGTCTACAAACTGACTCATTCGTCCCTGCAGGTCGGCCTGGTCAGCCTGGTCGGCTTTGTGCCTCTCGTCGCCGGCTCGCTCATCGGCGGCTCCATTGTCGATGCCTACGATCGGCGACGCGTCCTCCTCATTGCCGAGGTGCTGCTGGCGGCCACCAGCGCCACGCTGGCGCTGAACGCCTCGGCTGCTCAACCCGCCTTGTGGCCCCTCTATGCCGTCACCGCGGTCGCGTCCGGCCTCTCCGGTGTTGACCGGCCGGCCCGCAGCGCCATGGTCCCCAACCTGGTCGGTGAGCAGCACCTGGCTGCCGCCAACGCCCTCTGGCAGATCCTGCTGCAGGTCGGGGTGGTAGCGGGGCCCGGGCTGGCCGGACTGCTCCTGGCCGGGACCGGCCTCGCCACCGTGTACTGGATCGATGTGGCCACCTTCGCGGCGGCGATCATCACCGTGTTGTTCATGGCGCCCATGCCTGTTCCCGGCCGGCCCCGCAAGGTCGGGCTCGGCTCGATCATCGAAGGACTGAGCTACCTGAGAGGCCGGCAGGTCATCCAGGGCGTTTTTCTCATCGATATCAACGCCATGGTCTTTGGCATGCCGCGGGCACTGTTCCCTGCGCTCGGGACCAACGTCTTCAAGGGCGGGGCTCAGGCGGTCGGATTTCTATACGCGGCACCGGGGGCGGGAGCGCTGGTGGGCGCGCTCACAACCGGTTGGGTTGGCCGGGTGCGTCATCAGGGTCGGGCGGTCATCATTGCGGTGATCGCCTGGGGGGCGGCCATCGCTGCCTTCGGCGCGGTGAAGTTGCTGCCGGTGGCGCTGATCCTGCTGGCGATCGCGGGCTGGGCCGATGTCATCTCCGCCGTCTTCCGCAACACCATGCTGCAGCGTTCGACCCCCGACGAGCTGAGAGGGCGGCTGTCTGCTCTCCAGATCGCCGTCGTCACGGGTGGTCCCAGGCTGGGTGACTTCGAGGCGGGCGCGGTGGCGGCCGCGACCGATATCAGCTTTTCCGTCGTCTCCGGAGGCCTCGCGTGCATCGCAGGCGCCGCACTGGTCGCCCGCCTGCTGCCTGGCTTCAGCCATTACCGGGCCGATGAGCCACTCAGCGACTCGTCTGAATGAGCCTCGACTGATCAGTACGCTCCGGTTTGTGCTCACCGTTGAAGTGGCCGCCCGGGCCGACGAGGAGTTGGCCGCCGCCTTCATCCGCCTCATTCCCCAGCTGTCCAGCTCGTCGCCTCCGCCCGGCCGGGACCAACTGGCCGAGATGATCGCGTCGCCGGCGACGACGGTCTTTCTGGCCAGGAACGACCAGGGAGCGATCGTGGGCACCCTGACCCTTGTCGTCTTCCGCATTCCGACCGCCATTCGAGCGTGGATCGAAGACGTCGTCGTTGATGAGTCCGCCCGGGGAAGCGGCGCCGGGGAGGCTCTGAACCGGGCCGCACTCGACACCGCCAGAACCTTCGGTGCGAGGACGGTCGATCTGACCTCTCGGCCCAGCCGGGAGGCGGCCAACCGCCTCTACCAACGGCTCGGCTTCAAGCGCCGGGAGACCAACGTCTACCGGTACGACCTGCTCTGATCCGGCTACCCCGGGGGTAGCATCGAATGGCAAGACCGTTCGACTCCTGTCGAGTGAGGCAAGCGAGGGAACCGTGGCCGATTCCATTACCATCACCGACAATCGCAGCGGGGAGTCGGTAGAGATACCGATTGCCGAGGGTGGCGTCTCGGCAGACGCCTGGCGAAAGCTGTTGCCCGGGGTGTGGTTTTCCGACCCCTCCTTCATGACGACCGCGCTGGCGTCGAGTGCCATCACCTACCTCGACGGCGACGCCGGCATCCTTCGCTACCGCGGCTATCCCATCGAGGACTTGGCCGAGAAGTCCAGTTACATCGAGGTGGCCTATCTGCTGATCCACGGCGACCTGCCGACCAAGGATCAGTACGAGACGTGGGTTCACGACGTCACTTACCACACGTTCATCCATGAGAACATGCGAAAGCGCTTCCTCGAGGGCTTTCATTACGACGCCCACCCGATGGGAATGCTCGTGTCGGCCGTGGCCGCCCTGTCCACGTTCTACCCGGAAAGCAAGGATGTGGCCGATCCCGAGATCCGGTCCAAGCAGATCACCCGGTTGATTGCCAAGATGCCGACCCTCGCGGCCGCCTGTCATCGCTTCAGTGTCGGGATGCCCTTTGTCTATCCCGACAACGGGCTGTCGTTTACCGAGAACTTCCTCTCGATGATGTGGAAGGTGGCGGAGCCGCGCTACGAGGCCGACCCCGTGCTGGCTCGAGCGCTCGACCTCCTGTTCATCCTCCATGCCGACCACGAGCAAAACTGCGGCACTCTCGCCCTCCGCACGGTTGCCTCTGCCCACGCCGATCCCTATTCCGCCTGCGCGGCCGCCTGCGCGGCGCTTTACGGGCCGCGCCACGGAGGGGCCAACGAAGCAGTCATCCGCATGTTGACCGAGATTGGCTCCGTCGACAACGTGCCGGACTTTGTCAAAGACGTCAAGGAACGAAAGGGCCGGCTAGAAGGCTTCGGCCACCGCGTTTATAAGAACTACGATCCGAGGGCCCGCATCATCAAGGAAGCAGCCGACAAGGTCTTCGACGTTACCGGGAAAAACCCACTGCTCGATATCGCACTCAAGCTTGAGGAAACGGCGTTGTCGGACGACTATTTCATCTCTCGCAAGCTGTACCCCAACGTCGATTTCTACTCGGGTCTCATCTACCAGGCCATGGGATTTCCGATCGAAATGTTCACCGTCCTGTTCGCCATTCCCCGTACCGCCGGGTGGCTCGCGCATTATCAGGAGCTGCTCAGCCAGGACCAGCGCATCTACCGGCCTCGCCAGCTCTGGATCGGTGCCGAGGAACGGCCGTACGCCGCGATCGACGCGCGGGGCTAACGCTTAGCCCGGCTGGCGCTTCCGACCGGGCCGGATCAGGCCCTCCTGCACGACCGAGACGACCAGGCCACCGTCCCGCCGGTAAATCGTTCCCGTGGCCAGGCCGCGGCCACCGGCCGCCGTTGGGCTGAGCTGGTCGTACAACAGCCACTCGTCGGCCCGGAACGGCCGGTGAAACCACATGGCGTGATCGAGGCTGGCCATGTACCCATCCCCGCCGTAGTTCTCGGGGTGAGGCAGGATCGTGGTGTCGAGCAACGTCATGTCGCTCGCATAGGCAACGACGCAGTCGTGCAGCAAGGGGTCGTCGGGCAGCTTGCCGTCAGCCCGCATCCAGACCTGCTGCCGTGGCGGTTGGGCTGACGCGGAAGGACCCCGCACGAAGTCACCGACGTACCGGATGTCGATCGGCCGCGGTCGCTCGAACCAGTCGCCCAACTGCTCCGCGAACGGTGCCATCCGCTCCTTGAAGGTGGGAAGGCTCTCCGGATCAGGGACGTCCGGCATGTGGAGCTGGTGGCTTGGCCCGTCCTCGGCCACCTGGAACGAGGCTGACAGGTTGAAGATGGCCTTGCCGTGCTGGATGGCGACAACTCGCCGGGTGGTGAACGACCGGCCGTCCCGGATGCGGTCCACCTCGTAGAGGATCGGCACGGTGGGATCGCCCGGCCGGAGGAAGTAGGCGTGAAGCGAATGGACTGACCGATAGGCGTGGTCGTGGTTGTCTCCGGCAACGGTGCGGCCGGCCGCTACCAGCGCTTGTCCTGCCACCTGCCCGCCGAATACCCGCTGCCGCCGCTCCTCCGGGCTGACGCCCCGGAACAGGTTGACCTCGATCGGCTCGAGGTCGAGGATCTCGATCAGGTCTTCAAGGGCGGCGGTCATGCCCTTATCCTGCCGGGTCATGACGATCACATTTCCCGAGGGCTTCGTATGGGGGACGGCAACCGCAGCTCACCAGGTCGAGGGGGGCAACTGGAACAACGACTGGTGGGCCTGGGAGCACACTCCCGGCACCGGAGTCAAGGAGCCGAGCGGCGACGCCTGCGATCACTGGCACCGCTACCCCGAAGACGTCGCGCTGTTGTCCCAGCTGGGCTTTGGCGCCTACCGCTTCTCGCTCGAGTGGAGCCGGATCGAACCAGAAGAGGGCGAGTGGTCCCGGGCCAGCCTCGACCATTACCGCCGCATGTGCGCCACCTGCCATGAGCATGGCGTGTTGCCGGTCGTCACGTTCCACCACTTCACCACCCCACGATGGCTGGCGGCGGAGGGAGGATGGGAAAAAAGCTCGACCGCCGATCGCTTCGGCCGTTATTGCGAAAGGGCCACGGCGGCCATCGGCGATCTCGTCACCTGGGCTTGCACCATCAATGAGCCCAACGTCGTCGCCACCATGGGATATCTCGCAAAGGTCTTCCCTCCCGGCAAGCAGGACGTCGAGACCCGTCGAAGGGTGAACGACGTGTTGATCGCCGCCCACCACAACGGGGCCGATGCCATCCATGCCGGACCGGGCGACGCCAGGGTCGGCCTGACCCTGTCCATGGACCAATGGTGGCCGGTCGACGGCGGTGAGGCCCGCATCGAGCGCGTCCGTCGCAACATGGAGGACGTCTACCTCGAGGCGGCCCGGTCCGACGACTTCATCGGCGTCCAGACGTACAGCCGCACCCGGATCAGCCCCGAGGGCACCCTCGGGCCCGAGGAAGGGGTTGAGACGACCATCATGGGCTACGAGTTCTGGCCCCAGGCCCTGGAAGCGACCATTCGCCGCGCCTTCGCGGTGACCGACGGCGTCCCGGTCTACGTGACGGAGAACGGGATCGCGGCCACGGACGACAGCCGCCGGATCGATTTCGTCCGCCAGGCCCTGCACGGAGTGAAGGCCTGTCTTGACGACGGAGTCGACGTCATCGGCTACACCTACTGGAGTGCGCTCGACAACTTCGAGTGGTCACTCGGATATGGCCCGACGTTCGGCCTAATCGAAGTGGACCGGAACTCCTTCGAGCGCCGGCCCAGGCCGAGTGCCCGCTGGCTGGGCGGGGTGGCACGGGCCAACGCGCTAAGCGACGCCTGACCACCCTGTAGCCTGACCTCGTGCCGCCCACACCTTCGTCCGTCGTGGCCCTGATTCGGACCAAAGAGGGCCAGAAGATGTTCCGGTACACAATGGTGTCGGTGATCGCGGTCGGGGTCACCTTCGTCGTCCTGGGCATCACCGTCGGGCTGCTCAAGTGGCCGGCGTTCTGGGCCAACATCACGGCCACGTCCATCGCGACCATCCCTTCGTACGAGCTCAATCGCAGGTGGGCGTGGGGCAAGCACGGCAAAAGCCACCTGTGGAAGGAAGTCGTGCCGTTCTGGGCGCTGTCGTTTATCGGTCTGGCCTTCTCGACGTGGGCCGCCGTCCTGGCCGAGTCCTTCTCGAAGCACCATCATTTGGCGCACTTCTGGCACACCGTCGTTGTCGAGGCGGCGGTGATCGGATCGTTCGGCATCCTGTGGGTGGGGAAGTTCATCATCTTCAACAAGGTGTTGTTCGTGCACCGTCCGGAGGACCTCGAACCGGCCCTTGACGGCCGGACCGGTTTACCGGGCTGAGTCGGAAGGCATGGCGGGCGAGTTCGATCGGGCCGCGGCGGCCCTTCGGCCCGTCGATCGGGCCGCTGCGGCCGAGGCGGCGGCGCTCTCGGACCGGCTGACAAAACCCCGCGGTGCCCTCGGCCGCCTGGAGACCCTCGGTGCGCAGCTCGCTGGCATCGCTGGGTTTTCACCGCCGCCTCTTCCGGTTCCGGCAGCCGTCGGGGTGTTCGCGGCCGACCACGGGGTTGTGGCCGAGGGGGTGACGCCCTGGCCCCCGGAGGTGACGGCCCAGATGGTGGCCAACTTTTGCGCCGGTGGCGCTGCTATCTCGGTACTGGCTCGCCAGACTGGCACGAGGGTCCTCGTGGTTGACGTCGGCGTCGAGTCGTCGCTTCCCGAACCCCTGCCCGAGGACCGTTTTCTTTCGGCCAAGGTGAGGGCCGGGACGGGCAACATCGCGGTTGAGCCGGCCATGTCGGTCGACGAGGCGGTGGCCGCACTCGACGTTGGAGCCGAGGTGGCGGCCCTGTTGGTCGCCGGTGGCGCGGCGTGCCTGGTCACCGGCGAGATGGGGATCGGCAACACCACTCCGTCGGCTGCGGTCGTCTCGGCTTTGAGCGGATGCCGCCCCGCCGATGTCACCGGTCGGGGCACGGGTGTCGACGACGAGATGCTCGCCCGGAAGATGGCCGTTGTTTCTCGCGCCGTGGCCCGCATCTCGGAGGAAGCGGGGGCGATCGACGTGCTGGCCTCGGTGGGCGGGCTGGAGATCGCCGCGCTGGCCGGGTTCATCGTCGGCGGTGCATCCGCTCGGCGTCCGGTGATCGTCGACGGGCTGATTGCCGTGGCGGCTGCCCTCGTTGCTCACGCGTTGGCGCCGGACGTTGGTGGCTATTTGATTGGTGGCCATCTCTCGAGTGAGCCGGG
>JBPYFF010000133.1:0-2068 GCA_051984455.1 Acidimicrobiales bacterium
GACGTGGCGATCGTCGACATCAAGATGCCGCCCACCCATACCGACGAAGGCCTGGTCGCAGCCGAGCGGATCCGCACCTCCCATCCCGAGGTCGGGGTGCTGGTCCTGTCCCAGTACCTGGAGTCGCGCTATGCCACGCGCCTGCTCCAGCATCACCCGGAGGCGCGGGGTTACCTGCTCAAGGAACGCGTATCGGACATCGGCGTGCTCAAGGACGCGATCATGCGCATCGCCGAGGGCGAATGCGTACTCGACCCAACCATCGTCGCCCGGCTGATCAGGCGCCCCCGCCGGCCGGGACCGCTCGATGAACTGACCGAGCGCGAACGCGAGGTACTCGCGCTCGTCGCCGAGGGCCGGTCGAACCAGGGCATAGCCCAGGCTCTAGTGCTGAGCCCCAAGACGGTCGAGGCTCACGTCGGCCGCATCTTCAGCAAGCTGGGCCTGGATGAAACGCCCGACTACCACCGTCGCGTGCTGGCGGTACTGGCCTTCCTCCGTTCGTGAGCCAGGGGGTTCACCCCAAACCGTTCCGCACAAATGTGGGGACAGCCCTGCCCCAAGATAAGGGCGCACCCCCTGGGGGGGCATGCACGGTCCCTTTAGCGTCGCTCCTGGGTCAGTGCCAACGGGCCTGGCAGGCCGCGCTTAGAAGGGAAAATCCGATGAGAAGATTTGCAGCCCCGGTAATACCCGGGCTCGCCATAAGTCGTGCCACCTGGCGGAAGGCTTCGGCCAGAACGGGTGCCGCGCTCACGATCGCGGCCCTGGCTTGTCTTTTCGGCGGAGGGCTGGCAGCTTCGCCGGCCGGCGCTTCGCCTGAGCCCTGGGTGGCCTTCCAGACAAGCCTGCGAAACGGCCAGTTTGGCGACGACGGCGTGTTCCTCGTGCGGCCGGATGGCGCCGGTCAGCACGAGGTGGCCACGGCCATCCCCGGCCGACACATCCACCCCGACTGGTCCTCCGACGGCCACACCCTGGTGTTTGCCGGCGAGCTGGGCGGCGACCGGACACAGATCGTCCGCTTCGACCCGCTGGCTGATCCGACCGGGGCCCACGCGCAGCAACTCACCGCGTGCGCCGGCTCCTGCCTGCTCGACATCGACCCCGCCCTGTCCCCGGACGACGCCAAGATCGCCTACCTCCGGATCGACGGACCCCTGGTCACCATCGGCCAGATCGAAATGCCCGCCACCCAGAAGCTGCAACTCGCGACCGTCGCCGCCGGTGGCCTCACCCAGGTGAAAACGATCTTCCAAACCACCACGACGACGGAACTGAACGCCCCGCGCTGGTCACCCGACGGCAGCCACCTGGTGTTCTGGACCGACCACGTCAACCCCGACACCGGACAAGTGGACGGGACGGCCGTATTCACAATCCGGGCTGACGGAACCCAGTCACAGCAAGTGACCCCGCAGTCGATGCTCGCCGGAGACTGCGACTGGTCACCCGACGGGACACGCCTGGTGTTCGCCACTCACCCGCTCGAGGCGTTCAACTTCGATCCCGTGGTATCCAACCTGTTCACCGTCCGCCCCGACGGCACCGGGCTACGGCAACTGACCCACTCCACCACCCCCAACGACCGCGCCACCCAGGCCCACTTCACCCCCGACGGCCGCATCATCTACACGCGGGTCACCCGCGCCGGCCGGACACTGTGGCTGATGGATGCCGATGGGAGCAACGCCTCTCCGATACCAGCCGGCGGTCAGCGTATCCGGACACACGGCGACTGGCAGCCAACGGCATAATTTGCTGGCGCATGCAGGGGCAGAGGCGAGGCCACCATGCTCACGCTACGTGGCAGATGGCATGTCGGCCGGGCCGCGCGGAGTGCCGTGGCCCGGCCGGTCTGTTTATGGCCGCCGCTGCACCTCGTGCGTCGCGGCGATCGCGGCGGCCTCGGCTCGGGTCCGGACACCGAGTTTGGTCAGCACGCGGCTGACATGGTGCTCGACGGTCTTGGGCGACAGGTACAACCGGGCGGCTATCTCGGCGTTGGTGTTGCCACGGCGCAGTCCGTCGAGGATGTCGGACTCCCGCGGGGTCAACTCGGGGAGTT
>JBPYFF010000134.1:0-4463 GCA_051984455.1 Acidimicrobiales bacterium
ATGCCGAACACCGATCCCGTCGCCGAGCTACACGCCGGTTTCAGCGACCCGGAGGCGGTTGCGAGGCCGTGGGAGGAGGTGGTGGCCGTCCTCGTCGAAGCGGAGATGTTCTGGCTCACGACCGTGCGGCGCGACGGGCGACCCCATGTGGCTCCGCTCCCCGCCATGTGGCTCGATGGTGCCCTTCACTTCTGTACGGGCGCGGCCGAGCAGAAGGCGAGGAACGTGGCATTCAACCCGAGGTGCGTCCTTACCACGGGGACCAATCAGTTCCGGTCCGGGCTCGATGTCGTGGTCGAAGGGATCGCCGTTCGGGTCACCGACGATCCCCGACTTCACCGGCTCGCCGCGATGTGGAAGGCGAAGCTCGACTGGCCGTTCGATGTCGCCGATGGGGCGTTCCGAGAGGGTGAGGACAGCGTCGCTCTCGTCTTCGCCGTCAAGCCTACGAAGATCCTGGCGTTCGGAAAGGGGAAGCCGTACAGCCAGACGCGTTACCGGCTGTCTTGAGCGGTTGAATCAGCTGCTGCTAGATCGAGCGTTACGGAGTCACCGGCCGGCAATCCAGGACCGAAAGTCGGCCTGGTGCCCTCACTTGCTCGACGCGGCGAGAAAGTCAATCAAATGGTGGTTCACTTCCTCGGCCCGTTCCTGCTGGACCCAGTGTCCACAGCCGTCCAGGATGAACGAGCCCCAGAGCTTGGGCAGCGTATGGTCGAAGCGGGCGATGGCCCGGGCCCCCCACAGCGTCGGCCCATCGTATTGCCCGCCGATGAACAACGCTGGAACCATGATCGGGGCAAAGGTGAAAGCCCCGAAGTCCTCCCAGTCCCGGTCGACGTTTCGATAGCGGTTCAAGCCACCGGTCAGTCCGGTTCGCTCGAACTCGGCCGCGTAGTAGTCGAGATCGGCCTCGCCGAGCCATGCCGGCAACCGCTCAGGCACGATGAGCCGGTCGCGGAGCTGCCCTCCGCGAGGAATGGTTGCCATGGTCCCCTCGATCAGTCGCGGGGCGTCTCCCGACGCGGTGAAGTAGAACCCCGCCAGCCAGGACCGGACGTCTGGCTCGATCTCCGCCTCGGCTCGGCCCGGCTCCTGGAAGTAGGAGATGTAGAACTCCTCGTCGCCGCCCATCGCCCGGAAGGCATCAGTCGGCCGCGTCGTTCCCGGCGGCGAATAGGGGACGCTGAGAAGCCCCAGCGCCGAGAACCGGTCGGGCCTGAGCAGGGCGCTGTGCCATGCGATGGGCGCACCCCAATCGTGGCCAACGATGACCGCTGTCTCGAGGCCGAGCCGATCCAGGACGGCCACGTTGTCCGCCACATGACACGTCATGCGATAGTCCTCGACCGCGGTGGGTGCCGATGAGCGGCCGTAGCCGCGCACGTCGATGGCGACTGCCCGGTAGCCCGCTGCCGCCAGGGCCGGCAGCTGACGTCGCCAGGAGTACCACGACTCCGGGAAGCCATGAATGAGCAGCACCGCAGGGCCGGATCCGGCTTCGACCAGGTGTATTCGGATGCGGCCCGTGGTTACCACCCGGTGTGTCAACTCGGCCATCCCGCTTCCTTCGCTTGATCGGCGTGCCCCAAGCCCACACCGTCCGGTAGCAGGATATGTCCATGTCCATGACCTATCGCAGCATCGACTACGAGGCGACGGGCCGAATCGCTCGCATCACCCTCAACCGTCCCGGCCGGCTGAACGCGATCGATGGCAGTCTCCCGGGCGAGCTCCGCCGGGCAGTCGACGAGGCCAACGCCGACGACCGGGTGCACGTAATCGTGGTTGCCGGCGCCGGCCGGGCCTTCTGTGCCGGCTACGACCTGAAGCGCTTTGCCGAAAGGCCCACCCGCGGCATCCAGGACGAGATGCCGTGGGACCCGATGGCCGACTACCGCGTCATGAAGCGCAATACCGACGACTTCATGTCCCTGTGGCGTTCCTACAAGCCCACCATCGCCAAGGTGCACGGCTATGCGCTCGCGGGCGGGAGTGACATCGCCTTGTGCGCCGACCTGGTGGTCATGGCCGACGACGCTCGCATCGGCTACCCGCCGGCTCGGGTGTGGGGATGCCCGACCACTGCCATGTGGGTTTACCGGGTGGGCGTGGAGCGGGCCAAGCGGCTGTTGTTCACCGGTGACCTTATCGACGGCCGCACGGCAGCGGAGTGGGGCCTCGTCCACCGGTCGGTGCCGGCCGACGTGCTCGACACGACCGTGCAGGAGCTCGCAGTACGCATCGCCGCTGTTCCCCGAAATCAGCTCATGATGCAGAAGCTGATGATCAACCAGGCATTCGACAACATGGGCCTGGCCGGGACCCAGATGGTGGCCACTCTCTTCGATGGCATCACCCGGCACACACCTGAGGGCATGTGGTTCAAGCGGGAGGCTGAACGTCACGGCTTCCAGCAGGCGGTGGTCCGGCGGGACTCGGGCCAGCCGCTGCCCGACGGGGCGGAGGCCAAGGCGCTGCTGCGGGAGGATGGCTGAACCTTTGCCGCCGCCGCAAGCACGGGGTGCACTGGCGGTCAGGCCCCGCCCAACTCGACAACCACGGCCAGCGGATCGTGAGCGTGGGCTCCAACTTCGAGCGTGACGTCCTTGACCGCGGGGAGGGTGCGGCGGCGCAGAGAGGAGTCCCACTCCGCCAGCGCGAAGAGCGACACATCGACGGTGACGTCGGTCGCGCCACCGGCGGGAACGTCGGCGACGGCAAATCCCGCTAGCAACAGCTCACCCCGATACGCGCCGGTCGAGCGCCGGCCGTAGACCTGCACGACGTGCCGTCCGTCGCGGTCGCCGGTGTTGCGGACGTCGACCTTCAGGCGAACCCGCTCCGGGGAGACGTCCACCGGTGTAGCCGAGGCGATTTCGAAGGTCGTGTACGACAGGCCGAAGCCGTGCGGATAGGCCGCCCCAACCCCGAGCCGGTCAAGCAGCCGTTGGCCGTGGTAGCGGTCGTAGGTGATCGAGGTGGCATCCGGGTCGAACAACGGCAGGTGCTCCTCGGACGCCGGCACCGAGAACGGCAGCCGGCCCGACGGGTTGTGCCTGCCAGTAAGCACGTCGGCCAGGGCGTGACCACCCTCCATACCGGCATACCACATCATCAATGTGGCCGGGACCTGCTGGCGCCACGCCTCGGTGATCACCGCACCGGCCGCGACGATGGCTACGACCGTGCGGGGGTTGGCCGCAGCGACTTCCACGATGAGCTCCTCGTCCACGGGCCGAAGCCGCAGCGACTGGCGGTCGCCACCCCGACTGCCCCGCGGCGCGGTGACGTCACCCGCCCGCTCGAGGAGTGGGGTCACGTCAAAATCAGCCGGCATTGCAGGAAAGAGCGCCATCAGGGCGGGGTCGGACATCGGGTTTCCCATGAACTCGCCCTCGTCACCGGCGGTGTAACCGACCACGACGACGGCGACATCCGCGCTGCTGGCGGCGTCCGCCGCCGCGGCCGGATCCTCGTCGCTGACCACGCTGACCGACGCCTTCGGGAATGCCGCCCGGATGCCGTCGGCCGGGCTCACGGAGGATGGCGGCCGCACCGACGAGGAGCCCAGGTCGCCGATGTTGGCCTCGATGGCGAGCCGGCCGACAAGCACGATCGACCGCACGTCATGGCCGAGCGGAAGCACCGGCGCGCCGTTCACCGGTTGGTTGCGGAGAAGCACCATGGCCCTGGCCGCCACCTCGCGAGCCAACGCACGGTGCTCCTCATTGGCCATGACATCGGCATCGACATCGGCCTTCTCGCGGGAGGCGTATGAGCGAAGCTGGGTGGCGAGGATGCGCCGCCCCGACCGCTCCACGGCTGCCCATGTCGCCCGGCCCTCATCGAGCGCCGCGGGCAAGTGCGCAGCTCGCTGTTGCCGGAACGGCTCCTCGATGTCGAGCCCTGCCGCCACCGACGTGGCCGCGTCCCGGAGACCGAAGACGAAATCGCTGACAGTGATGCCGTCCCACTGCCACAGGTCCCGCAGCACCCCGTTAGCAAATACCGGTGCTGCCCGGCCCACTCGCCATTGACGGAGTTGTAAGAGGACATGGTCGCGCTGACGCCCTCGTCGACGCAGCGCTTGAAGTGGGGGAGGTAAACGTCATGCAGCGTCGCCTCGTCGCATTGCACGTCGACCTTGAAGCGGGAATTCTCCATGCTGTTCAGGGCATAGTGCTTGGCGCAGGCCATGACGTACTGCTGAGAGCCGCGCACCAGGGCCGCACCCAGCTCGCCCAGGTGGTAAGGGTCGTCGCCGTAGGTCTCCTGCGCCCTCCCCCAGGCCGGGTGCCGTGGCAGGTTGATGCAGACACCGCCGAAGAGGTTCCCGCCCTGCGCGCGGATCTCCCGCCCGATCGCCTGGCCGACTCGCTCCTCGAGATCGACGTCCCAGGTGGCGCCGCGGGCCATGGACACGGGAAAGGCGGTGCCCCGGCCGGTCACGCAGCCACGCG
>JBPYFF010000135.1:0-7719 GCA_051984455.1 Acidimicrobiales bacterium
GAGGTCGTGAACGTCGGTGACCAGATCGAGGCGCTCGTTCTCCAGAAGGAGGACAAAGAGGGCAGGCTGATCCTTTCCAAGAAGCGAGCCCAGTACGAGCGGGCCTGGGGGACGATCGAAGGGATCAAGGAGCGCGACGGCGTCGTCTCCGGGCCGGTCATCGAGGTCGTCAAGGGCGGACTGATCCTCGACATCGGGCTGCGCGGGTTCCTGCCGGCCTCGCTGGTCGAGCTGCGCCGGGTGCGCGACCTGGCGCCGTACGTCGGCCGGAGCCTCGAGGCCAAGATCATCGAGCTCGACAAGAACCGCAACAACGTCGTGCTGTCTCGCCGGGCGTGGCTGGAGGAGACGCAGAAGGAGCAGCGGGACGAGTTCCTCAACAACCTGAAGCCAGGCGAAGTGCGCCGGGGCGTGGTCTCCTCGGTCGTGAACTTCGGCGCCTTCGTGGACCTCGGCGGCATGGACGGGCTCATCCACGTGTCGGAGCTCTCCTGGAAGCACGTCGACCATCCGTCCTCCGTTGTGCAGGTGGGCGACGAGGTCGAGGTGCGGGTGCTAGACGTCGACATGGACCGGGAGCGGATCAGCCTGTCACTGAAGGCGACCCAGCAGGACCCCTGGCAGGAGTTCGCCAATGCTCATCGGGTCGGCGAGCTGGTGTACGGCCGGGTTACCAAGCTGGTCCCCTTTGGCGCGTTCGTGCAGGTGGGCGAAGGCATCGAAGGCCTGGTCCACATTTCGGAGATGGCTGTTCACCACGTCGACCTGCCGGAGCAGGTCGTGACGCCGGGCGAGGAGCTTTGGGTCAAGATCATCGACATCGACCTGCAGCGCCGCCGCATCAGCCTCTCCATCAAGCAGGCGGCCGAGGGTGGGGAAGTGGCGGCCGAGTATCGGGAGCACTTCGGCGAGCACGCCTACGACGAGCAGGGCAACTACATCGGGGCGGGGTATGACACCGACTTCGTTCCCGAATCCGAGGCCCAGGCCGCGTGGGCCGAATACCTCGAGGAGACCGGCAGCGGTGCCAGCTCGCCGTCGTCGCCTTCGGAGTCTCCGGAACCTGCAGAACCTCCCGAACCGGGCGCGGGTTCAGCCGAGCCCTAGTCCGGCGCCGGATTTCTCTTGTCGGTCCATCGTGGCCAGGTCGCGTCGGCCGTCGAGGAACAGCTGCCGGATCTGCTCGGCTGGATACCGGCGATGGCCGCCTGGCGTTCGTACCGACGGGACGCGGCCACGGCGGGCCCATTCCGACACCGTTCGCTCCGAGACCTGAAACAGGAGAGCGACGTCCGAGGTCCGGAGCAATCGTTCTCTGGCGCCGCTCGGAAGTTGCTGCCCGAACAGGTCGACGAGCAGAGCCGCCCGCTCGCCATTGTCGGCTCGTCGTTCCATGACGTGCCCCCTCACCCGCTCACCCGGCGCCGGCGGGTCGGCGCCGGGTGAAACCCTCCCACGGGTCATGACCAGCCGACAATGATCAGATCGGGTCATTTCGGTGACTAGTCCGGCTCGTCGGGAACGGCGCGGTGGTGCCGGCCTTGCGGTAGCGACCGAATTTGCGGGATCGGTAGCCTGCCGGCGTGCTGCTCGTCGGCCTCACCGGGGGAATCGGGTCGGGCAAGTCGACCGTCGCCCTGATGCTGGCGGAACGGGGGGCGGTGCTCGTCGATGCCGACCAGATTGCACGGGAGGTGGTGGAACCGGGTGGGCCGGCCTATCAGCCGATGATCGACCGGTTCGGAGCGGACATCATCCGGCCCGACAAGACCCTCGATCGGGCCGCCATCGCGGCTCAGGCGTTCGCCGGGCCGGAAGCGCTCGCCGACCTCAACGCCATCACCCATCCAGCCATTCGCGCCGTCATGGCCGAGCGGATTGCCGCGCAGGCGGACACCGACAACGTGGTCGTGGTCGACATCCCCCTCCTCGCCGAAGGGGGGCCGGCGGCGTACGGGTTGAGCGGTGTGATCGTCGTCGACGCGCCGGTCGAGGTCGCCATCCAGCGACTGGTCGAGGCTCGGGGGCTCGGGGAGACCGACGCCAGGGCTCGAGTGGCCGCCCAGGCCAGCCGGGAGGACCGGCGCCAGCTGGCCGACGTGGTCATCGACAACGGCGGATCGCGCCAAGACCTGGCCCGCCAGGTGGACGACGTCTGGCGGTGGATGGAGACGCTCAGGGACCGCTCGGGGTAGCTGCGGGTGGCTCGTGCCGGCCCCGGGGAACGTCACGGCCCCCCGATACCATGGCCCCGTGCCGCCCTTTCGCGTCCAATCTGACTTTCAGCCTGCCGGCGATCAGCCCACCGCGGTCCGGGCGCTGGCCGAGGGAGTCAACCAAGGCGACCGGTTTCAGACGCTGTTGGGCATCACCGGGAGCGGGAAGTCGGCCACCGTCGCCTGGACCATCGAGCAGGTCCAGCGGCCGACGCTGATCATCGCGCCCAACAAGTCGCTGGCCGCCCAGTTGGCCAACGAGTTCCGGGAGTTCTTCCCCGCGAACCGGGTGGAGTACTTCGTGTCGTACTACGACTACTACCAGCCCGAGGCCTACCTCCCTTCCAGCGACACCTACATCGAGAAGGACAGCTCGATCAACGACGAGATTGACCGGCTGCGACACTCGGCCACCTCGGCCCTGCTGACCCGGCCGGACGTCATCGTGGTCGCGTCGGTCTCCTGCATTTACGGCCTTGGATCGCCGGAGGAGTACTCCGGCCGGATCCTCCATCTGGAGACCGGAGTGGAGCAGGACCAGCGGGCCATCCTGCGCCGGCTGGTCGACATGCACTACGAGCGCAACGACACCAACCTCGTGAGGGGCAAATTCCGCGTCAGGGGAGACACCATCGAGGTCCACCCGGCCTACGAGGAGCACCTGGTGAGAGTCGAGTTGTTCGGTGACGAGATCGAGCGGATCGTGACCATCGACCCCCTCACCGGCGAACAACTGGCCCAGCTGAACGAGCTGGTGATCTTTCCCGCCACCCATTACGTGGCGGGCGACGAGACCATGCGGCGGGCCATCGAGGGCATCACTTCCGAACTGCAGGAGCGGCTTGCCTGGTTCGAGTCGCAGGGCAAACTGCTCGAGGCCCAGCGGCTGCGGATGCGGACCTCGTACGACCTCGAGATGCTGGCCGAGGTGGGCAGTTGCGCCGGCATCGAGAACTACAGCCGTCACATCGACGGCCGCTCGCCGGGAGAAGCCCCGCACACCTTGCTCGACTTCTTCCCCTCCGACTGGTTGCTGGTCATCGACGAGTCGCACGTGGCCGTTCCCCAGCTGCACGGCCAGTACGAGGGTGATCACTCCCGCAAGGAGACTCTCATCGAGCACGGCTTCCGGCTGCCATCGGCGGCCGACAACCGGCCACTGCGGTTCGACGAGTTCTACCGGCGGATCAATCAGTGCATCTTCCTGTCGGCGACCCCCTCCGCCTACGAGGTGCAACAGTCGACCCAGGTGGTGGAGCAGATCGTGCGTCCGACCGGCCTGATCGACCCGGAGGTCATCGTCAAGCCGACCAAGGGTCAGATCGACGACCTGATCGAGCAGATCAACCAGCGGGTGGACAAGGGCGACCGTGTCCTGGTGACGACGCTCACCAAGAAGATGGCCGAGGATCTCTCCGACTACCTGCTGGAGATGGGCCTCAAGGTCCGGTACCTGCACTCCAATATCGACACCATCCAGCGCATCGAGATCCTGCGAGATCTGCGCCTCGGCGAGTTCGACGTCCTCGTCGGTATCAACCTGCTCCGGGAAGGCCTCGACCTTCCGGAGGTGTCGCTCGTCGCCATCCTGGATGCCGACAAGGAAGGCTTCCTGCGGAGCGAAACGTCGCTCATCCAGACCATCGGGCGGGCCGCCCGCAACGTCGACGGCGCCGTCATCATGTATGCCGACCAGGTCACCGATTCGATGACCCGCGCCATCTCGGAGACCCAGCGCCGGCGGGCCCTCCAGGAGGCCTTCAACCGGGAGAACGGCATCGACCCACAGACCATCCGCAAAGCGGTCACCGACATCCTGGCCGCCATCCGGGGGACCGATTCTGAGGCGGTGCCCGTGCCGGGCCGGGATCGGCGATCGCGGCGCCGGGACAGGATGCGCAGCGACTTCGCCGAGTTGCCTTCGGACGAGCTGAGCCGGCTCATCCAGACGCTGGAGGAGGAGATGCACGACGCCGCGGCTGACCTGCGCTTCGAGTACGCCGCCCGGCTCAGGGATGAGATCGCCGACTTGAAGAGCGAGCTTCGGGAGGTCACCGGCGCCGGTGCCGGCGGGGGTGCGGCGGCCGGGGGTGCGGCGGCCGGAAGCCGGGCGGGAATGTCCTCGACCCGAACGCCTGTTCGCCCCTAGACTGGACCCCGCGATGTCGGACAAGCTCATCGTTCGCGGCGCCCGCGAACACAACCTCCGCAACGTCTCGATCGAACTGCCGCGCGATCGCCTGATCGTCTTCACCGGCATTTCCGGGTCGGGGAAGTCGTCGCTGGCGTTCGACACCATCTACGCCGAAGGGCAGCGGCGCTATGTCGAGTCGCTGTCGGCCTACGCCCGGCAGTTCCTCGGCCAGATGGACAAGCCCGACGTCGACTTCATCGAGGGCCTGTCACCGGCCATCTCCATCGACCAGAAATCCGCTGGCCGCAATCCCCGGTCGACCGTGGGCACCATAACCGAGATCTATGACTACCTCCGGTTGCTGTACGCCCGGATCGGGGTGCCGCACTGCCCCAATGACGGCAGCGTGGTCCAGCGCCAGACCCCGCAGCAGATCGTCGACCGGATCCTGGAGCTGCCGGATGGCACCCGGTTCCAGGTGCTGGCGCCGGTCGTGCGGGGGCGCAAGGGCGAGTACGAGGGGCTGCTGGCGGAGCTGGCCGGACAGGGCTTCGCCCGCGCCCGCATCGACGGGGAGGTCTACGACCTGACCGACGTGCCGAAGCTGGCCCGGTACGAGCAGCACACCATCGAGGTCATCATCGACCGGCTGGTGAAGCGCGAGGGTATCGAGCGCCGGCTGACGGACTCGCTGGAGACGGCGCTGAAGCTGGCCGAGGGGGTGGCCGAGGTCCAGCTGGTCCCCCGGCCGGAGGATGGCAACGGCGACGCCGACCCGGCCGAGACCCTCACCTTCAGCCAGCACCTGGCGTGCCCGACGTGCGGCCTGTCGTTCGACGAGCTGGCGCCCCGAAACTTCTCGTTCAACTCGCCCTATGGTGCCTGCCCCAACTGCGCCGGGTTGGGGACCAGGTTCGAGGTCGACCCCGAGCTCGTTGTGCCCGACACGGACCTTTCTATCGACGAGGGGGCCATCCAGCCCTGGGGCGGCGCCCGCAGCGAATACTTCGTCCGCGTCCTGGCCGCGGTCGCCCAAACCTACGGGTTCTCCACCAGCACGCCCTGGCACAAGCTGCGAAAAGCCGACCAGAAGGTCCTCCTCTACGGCTCGGGCAACAAGCAGGTCCATGTGCAGTACCGCAACCGCTACGGGCGCACCCGCTCCTACCACACCCACTACGAGGGCGTGGTCCCGTACCTGCAGCGCAGACACTCCGAGGCGGAGTCGGACCACACCCGGGAGACCATCGAGGGCTACATGCGCGAGGTGCCGTGCCCGGTGTGCCACGGGGCCCGCCTGCGGCCTGAGTCGCTCGCCGTCACCGTCGACGGCCGCAACATCTTCGAGCTGTGCGACCTCTCCATCCGGGACTCCACCGCGGCCATGCAGGCCTTGCAGCTGTCCGAGCGGGACCACCTGATCGCCGACCGGGTACTGCGGGAGATCCGGGCGCGGATGCAGTTCCTGGTTGACGTCGGCCTGGACTACCTCACCTTGAACCGCTCGGCCGGGACCCTGGCGGGAGGAGAGGCACAGCGCATCCGGCTGGCGTCACAGATCGGCAGCGGCCTGGTCGGTGTGCTGTACGTGCTTGACGAGCCGTCGATCGGCCTGCATCAGCGCGACAACCGCAGGCTCATCGACACCCTGCTCCGGCTGCGGGATCTGGGCAACACCGTGATCGTGGTCGAGCACGACGAGGAAACCATTCGCATCGCCGACCACATCGTCGACATCGGCCCGGGCGCGGGCGAGCACGGTGGCGAGATCGTGGTGTCCGGCCCGCTGTCAACTCTGCTCAAGAGCAAGGAATCGCTGACCGGGCTGTACCTGACCAAGAAACGGTCCATCCCGGTGCCGGCCATGCGCCGCGAGCCGAGGGAGGGGTGGCTGGTCGTCCGCGGCGCGAGGGAGCACAACCTGAAGAACATCGACGTGGAGTTCCCCCTTGGCTGCCTGGTCGGCATCACCGGCGTCTCCGGCTCCGGGAAGTCGACCCTGGTCAACGACATCCTGTTGCGGGCCCTGATGCAGAAGATCTACAAGTCCAAGGTCGTGCCTGGCCGCCACAAGCGGCTGGAAGGAGTGGAGCAGCTCGACAAGGTCATCAGCATCGACCAGTCGCCGATCGGGCGGACGCCGCGTTCCAACCCCGCCACCTATACGGGGGTCTTCGACCACATCCGCCGGCTCTTTTCCCAGACGACCGAGGCCAAGGTTCGGGGCTATCAGCCAGGCCGGTTCTCGTTCAACGTGAGCGGCGGCAGGTGCGAAGCCTGCTCGGGTGACGGGACGATCAAGATCGAGATGCACTTCCTGCCCGACGTCTACGTCCCGTGCGAGGTGTGCAAGGGCGCCCGGTACAACCGGGACACGCTCGACATCGAGTTCAAGGGCAAGAACATCGCCGAGGTCCTGGACATGCCGTGCGAGGAGGCGCTCGACTTCTTCGCCAACCAGCCCGTGATCGCCCGCCACATGCAGACCCTGGTGGACGTCGGCCTCGGCTACGTCCGGCTGGGCCAGCCGGCGCCGACCCTGTCTGGGGGCGAGGCCCAGCGGATCAAGCTCGCCAGCGAGCTGTCCAAGCGCTCGACCGGGCACACCATCTACCTGCTGGACGAGCCCACCACCGGGCTTCACTTCGAGGACATTCGCAAGCTGCTCACCGTCCTGTCTCGCCTGGTCGATCAGGGCAACACGGTGCTCGTCATCGAGCACAACCTGGACGTCATCAAGACGGCGGACTGGTTGATCGACCTCGGCCCCGAGGGAGGTGACGGCGGTGGCGTCGTCGTGGTCGAGGGGCCGCCCGAGCGAGTCGCCAAGACGCCCGAAAGCTATACGGGCCGGTTCCTCGCCCCCCTACTCGGCCTCTCTTAGGTTCTTACGTGATCTCGAGCATCCGCTCGAGTGCGACCCTCGCCCACGATGCCGTGTCGGGATCGACGGTGATGCGGTTTTTCACGTCGCCGTTGATCAGTCCTTCGAGCACCCAGCAGAGATGAGCGGCGTCGATACGGAACATGGTCGAGCACGGGCAAATGAGCGGATCCAGCGACTGCACCTCGAGGTCGGGATGCTCGGCCGCGAGCCGCTGCACGAGGTGGATCTCGGTTCCCACGCCGACGACCGTGCCGGGGGTGGCCTCGCCCACCGCCTTGATGATGTAGTCGGTGGAGCCGACCTGGTCGGCCAGTTCGACCACCTCCCGCGCGCACTCCGGATGCACGATGACCAGGCCGTCGGGGTGGGCGGCGCGGAACTGTTCCACGTGCTCGGGTCGGAACCGCTGGTGCACGGAGCAGTGCCCCTTCCACAGGAGCAGCGTCGCCCCCTTGACGGCCGGCTCGTCGAGGCCGCCCCGT
>JBPYFF010000136.1:0-7371 GCA_051984455.1 Acidimicrobiales bacterium
GCGGCGTGCTAACGGCGCTTTGGCGGTGGCTTGCGACCGGGTTTGAGGGGGGGTGGCCGGGGCGGACCGGGGCGCCGATCCTGAGGCCGCCGCGCCGGCTTGGCCCGCCGCCGGCGGGCCTCCCTCACGGCGAAGAACGCCGCGATGAGGGCGAGCAGCCCGGCGCCAATGGCGATCACGATCGTGCCGGTGTTGCTATGGGAGGACCCGGCGCCGGTCACGACGGCCGGGTTGGCCCCGACCTGGTACCAGCCGGGAGCGTTGAAGGCGGCACCGATGCTCGATAGCCCGCCGGCCGGTTGACTGGCCAGCCGCTCCCACGACCGGCTGTCGCGCGAGAACAGGATCACCTCCGCCTGATGAGGGGCGTTCATGACCAGGCTGCCCGCGCTGGTCAGCGCCGTGATCAGCCCGCCCGATGGCTGGTAGGTGAACTCGATCCGGTACGCGTTCCCGTCGGAGGCAAGCCCTGGTGGCGGGGGACCGAGGGTCGCGGGGTCGAGCGGGGTAATGACGGCCCGGACGGAGGTGTCGCCGCCGTTGGCCCCGAAGGCACCGTCGGGCAGGCTAGAGATGAACTGCCCGTCGGACGACGACACCGTGGTCAACGCTGACTTGCCGCCGGTGATGGGAATGCTCTGCGTCGACGGGGTGGGCTTGACGTTGCCGGCCGCGAACTGCGATGGCGGGTTGACCCACTGATACCGGGCAGGAGGTCCGACCCCCTCGAACAGGGGAAGCACGCGGTGGTCGCCCACGGTGAACATGGCCAGCGCGACGGCGAGGTAGAAGCCAACTGCCGCGGCGCCGACCAGCCAGGGGCGGCGACGCAACGACGGTACGTTCATTGATCGATCGGCATCCACACGACCGGATGGGTGGCGAACGCCGGTGGCCAGACGACCGCCTCGTGGCCAGGGGCCACCCACTCCCAGATCACGCCCGCGGCGCTTCGATTGTTGCCCGCGTCGGGGGAACCAGCCGGAGCGATGTCGATCCCGGCGCCATTGGCCAGGGAGCCGACCGGCAGCTTCACGAGCTGCGCGGCGGCGGAAACCGCGTCGGTCGTCGCCCGGCCGGCGCGAGGCAGGACGTGGGCGAACAGGGCGAAGGCGTTGGCGAAACCGGACAGGGCGTGAGAGGTCATGTCCTGGTTGTAGCGGGCGCGATACGTGGTTGAGGCCCAGGCCAGCGTGGCCCGACCCTCGTTGCTCAGGGCGTCGGCCCTGACCGCACCGGCATCGGGTTTGTCCGATGCGAAGACGCCGACCGCGGTTTGCCCGAGCCGCTGCCCGAACGCGGGCATGCAGTAGGAACTCGACGTTCCCAGGTTGACCACGAGGGGAACGTGCTGGGCAGCAAGGGCCTGCCGCAGGGCGGTGCCATCGTCGAGGTAGGCGGACACGTAGAGGGCTTGAGGGTGGGTCGCCGCGATCCTGGTGGCGAGCTGGTTGAAGTCGGTTCCGGTCTCGTCGTACGGAAATGCGCCCGCGAGCGGCTGCCCGGTCGCCGCCACTTCGGCCGCGGCGCCGGCTTCCACCGCTCGCCCATAGGGATCGTCGACGTAGGCAATGGCCCAGCGAAGCGGCCCGGGCACCGGCAGCCTGGACGCGAGGCCCGACCGCACGAAATCGACCGCGGCCTTGCCGAGGTCACCGCCCATGGGGGCCATGCGGATGAAGTCCACGCCCGCTGCGACCGGGCCGTCGCTCTCGTAGGCGTCCGTCCCGTAGGCGTTGTCGGGCGCGGGCGTGGGGCTCCAGTCGACCTGGCCGACGGCGCCGGTTTCCCAGATCAGCATGTGGCGCCGGGGGGCTTCATCGGCGGTGACCGCCGAATAGCTGCTCCCGTGAGTGCCGACGACGACGGAGACGCCGGCGTGCTGGAGCGCGGCCAAGGCTCCGGGCACGCTCTCGGGGCGGTCGAGGTTGGAGCTGAGCAGCTGCAGATGGCGACCATCGACGCCACCGTGGGCGTTGACCCATTCCGCCGCCAGCTCCGCCCCCAGCTTCTCCTCGGTCCCCTGCTCGCCCTGGGGCCCGCTGGTGGGATACATCAGGCCGACCTTTACGGTGGGCCGGCTGGTGCTGCACCCAACCAGGATCACGCCTCCGATGACTGCGGCCATTCCGGCCGCGAGGACTCGGCGGATCACAGCACGATCAGCAGGTTGGCGACGACGTGGGTTGCCGCCGGCACGACCCAGGTGCCGCTGGCCCAGCGCTGCCACCCGAGGATCAGTCCGGCGGCGAGGTCAAGAGGCAACACCCACCAGCCGTAGACCGTCACGTGGGCGACAGCGAACAACACGGTCGAGCCCCCGATGGCGAGAGCCACGCCGCCCGGACGCAGCACGCCATAGACGAAGCGGCGGAAAAACAGCTCTTCCGCGACCGGGGCCAGCACGATCGCAGTCGCGTACCGCGGGCCGACCGGCATCCGGAGGCCACCTCCGAGGGTGCGAACCAGCAGGAACGCAGCCACGCCGACGACCAGAGGCCACAAGGCGGCAGCGGCCGGGCCGGCGTCGGTCGCTACCGGCCAGGCGGCACCGACCAGCAACAGGAGCCCGAACATGGTGAGGAGCGGAGCCGTCCCGCCGGGCAGAAGGGGGCGAGCGACGAACAACGCCACCACGCCGGCCATGGCCGCGGCCGCGGCTTCCGGCCGGGTGACGGACCCGGTCGGGTTCATTGCACCCGGAACAAGACGGCAGCGACGACCGGGTTGGCGAAGGGGAGATGGTCGGTCGCGACCCACGCCGCCTGGACGGAATGGGGTCCAGACGAAAGACCGGTGAGGACGGTCTGGGTCGAGTAGGCCATCTGGACCAGCTTGCCATCGACCGAGACGTGGATATGGCCCTGGTCGCCCCGTAGCGGCCCCGTCACGACTGGCGGCGGGAGCACCGTGCCGCCGATCACCTCAAACTTGAGGATCACGTTCGGGCCGGTTACCTGGTTGGGGGTGGGCTGGAGGATCAGGAGGTGGGCGTTGGTCACGGGTCGGGTCGACTGAGTCGTGGACGCCTTGCTCGACCCGCACCCAGCGAGGATGACAGCCGCAGCCGCGAGGGCGATGAGGATCAGGCGAAGCTTTCGAGCGGTTGTCACGGATACTCCCTCAGCGGACCAGGATGGTGATTGTGCCTTGCAGGGTGTCACCGGTCTGGGTGGTGCCGGCGATCTGGAAGCGGTACGTGCCCTTGGTTGCGGCGGTCAAATCGGCCACGAAGTGACCGACCTGATCGAGGCGCCGAACCGGGAGCGTACCGCCAGGGGTGGCGGTCACGGTGAGCGCGGCCATCGGGAGCTCCTGACCATCGACGCCGATGAAGGTCACGTGAAACTCGTTGAAGCCAGGGTGACCGGGGTCGAGGTAGGTCTGCACGGACAGGCCCCCCGATAGCTCGAGGGTGTAGAGCGTCGGGAGCCCGGGGCCCTGAGGCGCGACCACGACCTTGGCCGGTGGGGTGGGAGGCGTGACGGTGAAGGGGATCTCGACGCCGCCCGTGGTCTCCTGAATGGCGGCGACGACGGTCCAGGTGCCGTTGATCGAGAGGTTGGCGCCCGAGCCGGCGAAGAGCCCGGGGCCGGTGGACGCCAGCTGCAGAGTGGACGAGCCCAGGTCGGGCCGGGCGGGAAGATTGAACCGGAGAGCCGCGGATCCGGCGACCGGCTTTCCGGTATCGAAGTCGGCCGCTTTCAGCCGGAACTGGTTGAAGCCCACCTTTCCCGGGGTGATGGTGAGCGTGACGTTGGTGGTGGTGGCGAAGTCGTGGCCGCGCAAAACCAGCGGATGCGGGGCGGAGGCGGCCACGCTGCTCGGAGGAGCCATGCCCTGAATGATTCCGGTCGCCACCAGGACCAGTGAGATGAGGATGAGCTCAACCCTTCCGGTACGGGTCAGCTGCCGGGTCGAGCCGGGGAGCCGGGGGACCGAGCGATAGCGGTTGATGGCGCCCAGCACTACCAGGGCACCGAGCAGGATCACCTTGATGAGCACGTACTGGCCGAAGGCGGCATGGACCAGCCGGTGGATGGCGCCGATCTCGTCGTAGGCCCGCTGGAAGCCGGTGAGCGCGATCACGACGACGCTTGCGAGGGCAGCGGTCGAAAAGCGCTTCGCCGCCTGCCGCCGGTCGCCAACGGCCATCAGTCCGATGAGAGCCAGGAGGGCGAAAAGCCCGCCGCCCCAGACGCCGGCAGCTACGAAATGGGCCCATTGGTCGCCCATCCGGAGCAGCCGCAGGGAGCTCGCGGCCGACGCGTGGCTGGCTTCGACGTCGCCCCACATGGCCGTGAGCCCCGCCAGCCCCACGACCGCGACCATGACCTGACGCCGCCGCGGGGCGCGCGATGCTAGTGCCAGGGCGATCCCCACTGCCGCGACCACCAGCGGGATGGCCCGCCACTCCAGCTGCCGGCCGAGCGACGAACCGAAGAACCGTGACCACGGCAGGTGGGCCTCACTGCGGGCGACGAGGAACGTGCCCACGGAGCCGGCGAAACCAATAACGCAAGCGAGGGCCAGGACGAGAATCAGGCGGGGCGGCGCCCAGCGAGTGCAGACGAGGGCGACGAACGCCCCGCCGACCAGGCCCATCAGTCCCGCGTAGATCAGCCAGCGGGCAGCCACACTCGCGACCGAGGGATTCGAGGACGGCGATGACGACCCTCCGGTGACGGCGGCGCCGGTCGGGGCGACGCCGACCCCGAAGGAGAACGTTCCCGCGGCCAGGTGGCCGTCCACCTCCGAAACCGTGCGCCAGGAGACGGTGTACACGCCGTTGGACAGGGGCGCGACCCCGACCGTCAGGGTTTTGGGACTGCTGGCGAGTGCGTGGGTGGGGCCGACGGCGTGGTCCCGCCCAGAGGAATCGAGGACCCGGAGCCGGGACAGCTTTGGGTCGGGGGTCTCTCCGAAGACAATGGTCACCGCCGTGGGCGCCTGCTTCAGCTCGGCGCCAGGAGCAGGGTCGGACGATTGCGGGAGGGCATGGGCGGCCGCGGGAGCGGCCGCCCACATGAGTGCGCCAGCGACCGCCACCGCCCCCGCCAGGGCTCGAACGGCGACGCGCCGCATGCGCTAGCCCCTTCGGTGCCGCGCCGTGAACGCCACCGCGAGGCTGGCTCCGCCCAGCACGACCGCGACGACGAGGGCGATGATCGACAGCGTGCTCGCGGTCGAGGCCTTGTCGTGGGCCGAGCTGGCCGTGCTCTTGGCCGCGTCGACCCTCGGACCGAGGCGGTTGATGCTGGTCGACAGATCAGCCGCGGACGGCTGTCGGGCGGGGAACTCGACCGACGTGGGCTCCTCCACATTGTTGAACGTACTGTCCGACGACGTGAACGTCTGGTCGACCGGCTGGCCGTTGACCGTCCCGGTGAAGTGGAATCGATAGGTCCCGGGCGAGGTCGGGATGATGGCGGCGTCGAACTCGCCGTGGGTGCCAAGACCGGTGTCGGGATCGAACGACGCCTCGAGAGTGAGCGGCGAGCTGGTCTGCCCGCCGGTGCTCACCGTCACCTGCAGACTCGGTGGGTTGCCCAGGTCGTCGATCGGATTGCCGCTGGCGTCGTGCAAGAAGAGCTGGACGGCATTCAGCTGTCCGACGTAGGTGGGCTCATGTAGCCAGCCCACCGTGAACTTGAACGCGCCCACCTGACGTTGCTCGTGGGCAAAAGCCGGCAGGGCCGCGACGATGATCAGGGAAAAAGTCGCGGCCAGCACGGCGAAAACGCGCCCGGTAGTCCGGCGCATGTGTCACCTCCGTGAGATCGTGAAATGGAATCAGCGGAGCGGTGCTCCGCGGTCACATCACTGAAGAAAGACTGCCGGGGGCGGACGAGTCCAGCGCTGTATTCCCCACCGATCCAGCGGCGTCCAGGCCCGCCGGGGAGGGCGCGGGCCCGCTGGGGCAGCGGTGACGCGGGACCGGAGCCGCTCCAGGGCACGCTCGACGGCGTCGGCCAGCCGGGTGACCCGCCGGCGAGCCAGCCACAGAGCGGCGACGAGAGTTGCGGCCACGATGAGGTGGACGACCGCGGCGAGGGCGTGAATGCCGCCCAGGGCGGCCAGGCGAGGCAGAGGCCGGCCGGTGGCCGAGGCTTCCAAGTTCTCCTGCAGGAGGTACAGCCCGCACTGCCCTGCCCACACCGTGACCAGCAAGGTGGGAAGGCTCAACGATCGCGACGGGAAATCGGCTTCGAGTTCGACCGATCGCGTCCATCCATGTCGCCCAACCGACGGGCCGCGAAGGCACCTCAGCCGGTGTTCGAGCCGCCGCGCCAGGCGGGCGGTCGAGAGGACACCGAGCAGAGCCAGCGCCAAGAGCCCGGCGCCGGCGGGCTCCATGTAGGCATGCACCGAGGCGGCCATGGAATGGGCGGCGCCGGCGAAGCCCCACACCCGGAGGTATTCGAGGGTGTGGCCGATCCAGGTGCCGGCGAGAGTGATCCCTGCCAGACCCGCGGGGCCCACTGCCACTCGCGCCGGGCGCCTTTTCACCGCCGCCAGCATGCCCGAGAGGGACGGGCAAGGCAACGCATCGGCGCCTGCCTGCCCCTCCTCAGGTCGAGCGATCTATGGTTGGGCCCACCGACAGCGAGTTCTTGCAGGGGGGGGAGTTGCGAAGAAGCCCGTTCATCGTCATTTCCGTGGGGATCCTGGTGCTTGCCGGAGGCTGTGCTCGCGGGAGCTCCAGCAAGCCGGCGGCCGCGCCTGCCAGCGCACCGGCGGGAACGACCGGGACGGCGGGGAACGCCGGCTCCCAGTGCAGCCACACCACCCTGCAGGCAACCGATGTGGGGGTGACGCCCACCGACATCACGGTCGAGGTCATGGCCGACGTTGGGTCCCCGCTCGCCCCTGGCCTGTTCCAGGGCAACATCGATGCCCTGAACGCCTATGCCGGCTACATCAACGCCCACGGTGGCATCGCGTGTCGCAAGCTCGTCGTCCGGACGTGGGACAGCAAGCTCAGCCCGTCGGAGTCCAAGAACGGCTTGATCGACAGCTGCGCCAATGCATTCGCCATGGTCGGCAACAACGCCCTGTTCAACCCCGACCCGTCACCGATGAGCAACTGCCCCGACAAAGAGGGCCACACAACGGGTCTTCCTGATGTCGCCGCCCTCGCCAACGACATCAACGAGCAGTGTGCTCCCACCGCGTTCAGCGTGACAGGTACGTCCCGGCACTGCCCGAACGAACCGGGCGCATTTCCGTCGCCGGCCCTGATCGCACCAACCAAATGGCTGTTGCAGAAGTATGGCCCTCTCCACGGACTGTACCTCGTGCCAGGTGACCTCCCCACCACCGTGCAGTCGTCGACCTATCTCCTCGTCGCCCAGGAGCAGGCCGGCGTCA
>JBPYFF010000137.1:0-3539 GCA_051984455.1 Acidimicrobiales bacterium
TCGGTTCAGCTCCCGGACCAGAGGTGGGGGAGGAGGTGCCTGCGCGACCGTTCAACACGCGGCTGCCGCGGTCCTTTCCGGTCGAGCCCGGGCGGTGCTCATCTGGCGGGCGTTCAAGGAGCGGTCACGCCGGCGCTTCGGCCAGCCGAATCCCCGCCCACCCGATCCCGCGTGGGATTTCTACCTGCCATTCGGGCTCGACACTCCGGCCAAGATCTATGGCTTGAGCTTCCAGCGGTACATGTACCGCTACGGGCTCACCAATGCCGACTTCGGTCTCTACGCCGTCGTCGCCCGCCAATACGCCTCGACCAATCCCGACGCCTGGTTCTACCAGCGGCCCATCACCGTCGAAGATCACCAGGCCTCTCGCTGGATCGTCGAACCGTTGCTACGGCTTCTCGACTGCTGTCAGGAGAGCGATGGAGGCGTCGCCCTCGTCGTCAGCCGCGCTGACCGGTCGGGGGATCTCCCCAACGCGGCCGTCCGCCTCGCGGCCGCGACCGCCGCCAACCTTCAGGCGGGAGACGAGATGTTCAACTACTACCACCCCGACCTGACGACGTTCGTGGAGGGCCAGGCGATGGCACAGGAGTTGTGGGCCGAGAGCGGCTACGGGCCGTGGGACATGGACGTGGCCATGATCTACGAGAACTTCAGCCCCATCGTGTTCATGCAGCTCGAGGCGCTTGGGTATTGCGGTCCGGGTGAGGCCCGCGACTTCATCGCCAGCGGGGCCATTGGGCCTGCTGGACGGATACCGGTCAACACCAACGGCGGCCTCCTCGGTGAGGGCTACATCCATGGCATGAACAACATCATCGAGGCGGTGCGCCAGTTGCGAGGCACGGCCCCCAATCAGGTTGCTGGGGCCAACCGCGTCCTGGTCAGCGCCGGTCGCAGCGGCCTCATCCTCGACAAGCTGTGACATCAAGGAAGGAGAATCTCGTGCCTGAGTTCCCTGAGCTGCCTGAGCTCCCTGAGCGCCTCATCTCGGCCGACTCGCACGTCAGCATTTCCCACGAGCAGGTGAAGTCCCACCTGGCCGCGACGTGGCATGACGCCTACGACCGGGCCCAGCAGGCGTTCGCGGCTCGTATGAACTCCATGGGGGCGGGCCGGGCCAACACCGAAGCGATGCGGCAGAACCCGCACGCCGCGTTCACGCGCCCCGGATACCGGGACGGAACAGAGCGACTGAAGGACATGGATATCGACGGTGTCGACGTGGAAGCCGTCTATTCGGAGGTGAGCGCCTTCCGCTACCTCGGCGACATGAAAGAAGGCGTGGCCGAGGCGGCCCGGGCCTTCAACGACGTGCTGATCGACTACGCCGCCGCCGACCCCAAGCGGCTGGTGGTGTCCTACCAGATCCAGGTCAACGACATCGATGCGGCCGTGGCGGAAGTGGAGCGGGTCGCGTCCGAGGGAGGTAAATCGCTGCAGCTTCCGGTGTTCCCGAGCGAGCTCGGGCTCGCCGACTACTTCCACGATCGGTACCACCGCCTCTGGGCGACGATTCAGGAGACTGGCCTCCCGATCTGCTGCCACATTGGGCTCAACACCAACCTTGACGACTTGACCCGCCGTGACCCGACTGCCCAGAAGGGGGTCATGGTTCCCATGACGGCCCTGTCCACCGCCGAGGCGTTCGGGATGTGGATCCTGTCAGGGACTCTGGAGCGGTTCCCGCGCCTCAAGCTGGTCTTCGTCGAGCCAGGCCTCGGCTGGGTGCCCTGGTATCTCTACATCGTGGACGACCTGGTGAAGCGTCAGGGCTATCGCTTCCCTGACATCACCGAACTGCCCAGCTACTACTTCCATCGCAACATGTGGCTGACCTATGTGGACGAGCCCGACGCCATCCAGCTCTTGCGGCACCGCATCGGTGTAAACAACATCCTCTGGTCGACTGACTATCCCCACCCGGTGACCAGCTGGCCCGATTCGAGGGCGCTCATCGAACGGTCCTTCAACGGTGTTCCCGCCGACGAGCGCGACGCGATTCTCTGTCGCAATGCGGCCGCGGTCTGGAACCTGTGACACCAGCCTCGGCAAGGACCGCCGGTCCCCACCTCGACAAGGCGACCCTGGTGCGGGTCGCGGCTGACGTTGCCGACCGGGACGGCTGGGCCAACTTGACCCTGTCGCAAGTCGCCAAGGAGGTGAACCGCCATGTCACCTCCCTTTACGCCCATGTCGACAGTCTCGACGCCCTCCGGCGGGAGGTGGCCTTGCTGGCGCTGGCGGAGCTGGCCGACGAGGTGTGGAAGGCGGCGCTGGGACGTTCCGGTGAGGACGCACTCGCTGCCATCGCGGCGGTCGAGCGGGCCTTCTCTCGTGATCACCCGGGCCGCAGCACGGCGATGTTCACCTTCAGTCGTTCCGACGACGAGGAGCTACGCGCCGCGGGGTTACGCCTGGCGGAGCCGGTCCGCGCCACCTTCCGCTCGTTCGGCCTTTCTGATGGCCACGTCGCGATGGCGCACAGCGTCTTCAGCTCCGCCCTTCGAGGCCTTGTCCTGGCCGAGATCACCGACACCTTTGCCTTTGGCAACCTCGACCAGACCCACGAGCAGCTCATCCGTCTGTTTGTGGTCGCCCTGTCGTCCGGAAGCTGGCCGGCCAAGGCGTAGCCGGGGGCGGGGATTCAGACGCGCTCGAGGATGACGACCGGGATCTGGCGAGCGGTCTTCGTCTCGTAGCCGGCGAAGCCGGGCATGACGTTCTTCTGCTTCTCCCAGATGCGATCCCGCTCCTCGCCCTCAGCGAGGCGGGCTCTCACGGGGAGGGTGTCGGTGCCGACCTCGACGGTCGTCTCCGGGTTGACCCGGAGGTTGTAGTACCAGTCGGGGTTGGTGGGTGCGCCCGCCTTAGAGCCGAACACGGCAAAGCCTTCGCCGACTGCCTGGTAGGCGACGGGGTTGACCCGCGGCCGCCCCGTCTTGGCGCCGATCGTATGCAGGAGCAACAGGGGTGCGCCCTCGAACGGCCCGCCCACTTTCCCGGCGTTGGCCCGGAACTCCTCGATGATGCTCTGGTTGAAATCGTTTCGCTCTGCCATGGTTGGGAAAACAGCCCGCGCTCTGTTTTCATGCCCGAAGGGATCACCCAACTCTGGGCACAGCAGCGGGTAGTGCCAGGCGACGAAGAATTCCCAAAGCTCTGCCCTGGTGCCGGCGCATTACGATCCCCGGTTTGTGGGCAGGCTCGACGGACGGGTGGCAGTGGTGACGGGCGCCAGCCGGGGCCTTGGCAAGGCGATCGCAGTGGCGCTTGCGGCGGACGGAGCGGCCGTTGCGGTGGTCGCCCGCACCGAGCAGCAGTGGGATGAACGGCTTCCGGGCACCATCGGCAAGACGGTCGAGCAGATTGAGTCGGGCGGCGGCTCGGCGGTGGCGATCCGCGCCGATCTGTCGGACCAGGACGACCGGGCTCGGCTGGTCGAGGCGGCCCGGGCCGCCCTCGGTCCCATCACCATCCTGATCAACAACGCCGCCTTCACCGCACCCGGCCGTCCACCCAGGACGGCGCCGGAC
>JBPYFF010000138.1:0-6372 GCA_051984455.1 Acidimicrobiales bacterium
TGGGGTCGAGCTCACGGGTGGCCCCCTTGAAGGAGAGCCGGCCTTCCTCCTCGCCGTCGAGCAGTTCCGGGCGGACGCCGATGGCGAGTTCCGCCGCGGCGAAGAACTCGTCGCGGTTGGCGGCGTCACGTGCCGCCGAGGTTGCGGTCATGCGAACCCGCCCCACGTCGAAACGGTCCATCACCTGTCGGTACTCCTCGAGGACGGTAACGGTCCGCTGGATCGCCTCAGCGGCGAGCGCCCGCTCGCGATCCACTCCTTGACCGAGCCGGGTGATCCGCATCAAGCGCTGCAGGGCAAGCATCGAGTCGCCGTCGTCGCGTGCCACGAGCAAGCGGGTCGAGTTGGTGCCGCAGTCGATGGCGGCGACCGTGGTCACGACGCGGTCATGGCGTCATCAGCTGCCGGTCAACCCATCGCCCGACGGGATCATCCCCGCCCGCCAGGTACCAGGCGTAGTGGGCGTGCAGACATTTGACGCCCTTGCGAGTGCCTCCCACGCCGCCCGATGGTCTCGGACCGTCCCAAGCCGCCGGGATGTCGGCGTCGCGTTCGGCCGCGTAACGGGCGTGAGCGGCGTCCAGCGAGCTCGGGTCGACCGCCGCCTCGGCCGCTCGCACTCCGCCTCTCGCTTCCAGCCGGTCAACGGCCAGACGGAGGTTTTGACCGACCAGCCAGTAGCGCGTCGGCATTGGCGTCCCGTCATCGAGGAGAGGTGCGTTGCGAATGACCACCGGTTCACCCGCCGGGTCGCGGACAACAACCTCGAATTGTCCCTGGGGTTCACGGCCGAGGAGCAGAGCGACCCGCTCCCGGTCGGTCACGCGTTCTTGCCGCCTCTGCGGCGGCGGAGCCGAAGCACCAGGAACACGACGACGAGCAGTCCGATGACCGCGGGCACCACCCGTTTGGCCACAGGAGCGCCGGCCGTTTCCATCAGGTTGACCGGGGTGGCTTCCGGCCCATCGACTCGGCGGACGCCAGTCGAGCCGTCACCATCGACCCCAGGCGAGGGGGATGGAAATGGCCGCACATCCGTGATCGGGTCGGCGGACGGCAGGTCAGCGGACGGCAGGTCGGCAGACGGCAGGTCCGCAGACGGCACGGCCGCGCCGCCCTCCCCGAGGACGTTTGACTCAAGGCAGTCGACGAACTGGCCCAGCAGTTTGGCACTTACGTCCGCCAGAACACCACGGCCAAACTGTGCGACCTTTCCGGTGATGGTCAGATCGGTGGCCACGACCACCCTGGTGCCTTCTCCTTCCGGCGTCAGGGTCGCGGTGATGGTGGCGTTGGCATTGCCCTGGCCACGGGTGTCCCGTCCCTCCGCCCGCAGGACGGCGCGGCCGGCCGCTTCATCCTGCTCGACGAACGTCGCCTTGCCCTTGTACTGGGCCGTGATGGGGCCCACCTTGACCTTGACGACGCCCCGGTACTCGTCGCCCTCGATCTCTTGGAGCTGGGCGCCGGGCATGCACGGCGCAATCCGCTCCACGTCGGTCAAGACCGCCCATGCGTCAGAAGGTGAGACGCCGACCCGGAATTCGTTGTTCAGCTCCATTGCCGGAGGTCCTCCAGGGTGTCGATGTCGGCGGGATCGCCTTCGCACGCTACCGCCATAACCAGGTCCGGTCGTCGGGCGATGAGGGCACTTGCCCCCTGATCCCCCGTCACCGGCAGCAGGTTCCAGACCTCCCGGGCCAGCCGGACGGGGTTGCGACGCCGACCTCCGTAGGTGGCGACCGCGATCGGTGCATCCGTCCCCGCTGCGACCGCTCGCCACGCCTCCGGCGGTATGAGTGGCTGGTCGGCCAGCCCGACGACGATGGCATCGAGGCCGGCTGTTTGCGCTACCCCGACCGCCCGGGCGAGTGATGTCGCCAGTCCGCTGGCCCACTGTCGTTTGCCAGCACTTCGACCCCCGGTGGCACCACGCCGGCGGCCACCAGGTCCACCGCTCCCGTCACCAGCCAGGTAGGGCCGATGCCGGCCGCGACCGCGTGGTCGATCGCCCAGGCCGCGAGGGGCCGACCCCGCCAGAGTGCAAGCAGCTTGTGGGCTTCGCCGGCGAACCTGCTCCCCGCCCCCGCGGCCAGGATCACCGCGGCGGTGGTCAGGACCGGCCGTCCCAGACGACGGGATAGACCCAGCGCTTGTCGGAGAGGCCTTTCAGGGCGACCTCGCGGCCGTCGCCGAAGTCGAATTCGCCGGAGAGGTCGCACAGCTGTTTCAGGACCGAGGACACCAGGATCTCGCCGCCGGTCGCCTCTCGAGTGATGCGAGCGGCGAGGATCACCGCACCTCCGAGAAAGTCGTCGGCGGATCGAATGGCCTCACCCGTGTGCATACCGATCCTGACCCGGACCGGCACGCTGGCGTGGGACCCGTTGTAGCGGGCCAGCCCCTGTTGGATCCCTACCGCACACCGCAGTGCCTTGGTCGCGCCGTTGAAGGCAAGCATGAAGCCGTCACCCTGCGACTTGACCTCGTACCCACCTGACGCGGCGACCTGGCCCCGAATCAGCTCGTTGTGCTCATGCAGGACCTCCGTCGCCTGCCTGCTGCCGAGCCGCTCGGTGATGCCGCTGAAGCCTTCGATGTCGGTGAACATGATGGTCACCGTCCCATCCGGAGCGGCGGCCGAGCGCAGGTCCTTGAGCGCTTGTCCATCACCGGCGCCGGCCGTGTCGACCACGTTGGCCGATGGTGTCGCCGCCCCGACCGGGACGGGTCCGGCCGGGACTGCTGGCTGCGGATGAGACGGCTTGCTCTTCACCGTGACCCCGCCCATGATTGCGAATGCCCGGACCCGGATGACGGGGGAACCGGGGAGCACCGGGACGTCTTTCACCCTGATGTTTCTCCCGCCGAAAATGGCAAAACCGGTCAGCTCGACCGAAATGCCCTCGGGCACGACGATGTCGACGCCGCCCATGACGGCGACTGCGTTGATCTCTACCTCGGCACCCTCGACCTCGGCCGAGCGCAGATCGAGCTCGCAGCCGCCCCAGAACGCCACCGCGTTGGTCTTGCCGTGGAGCCGGTAACGGCCGCGTTGCCTGGCTCCCGACATGATGCCAACCGTCCAGCGCGTGGCCCGCCGGCCAGGGGGCGCGGTCGTGGTCGTGGCCGGGACCAGATCTGCCGTGGCGGGAGGCAGGTCCGCCACGACCACGCTCAGGTCGGCCTCCGTCCTGGCCGCGTAGGTGGCTGCGACCCGTTCGGAGAACTCGTCCAGGGTGAGTCGCCCCTCCTCGCAGCCGGTCTTCAACCTGGTCACCACCCGTTCCCGCTCGGCGTCAGAAATGCGCAGGGGCGGCCCCGGCGCGGAGCCGGGCTGGTGTTCAGGGGGCTCGGCGACCACGGCCCCATTCTTTCGCGCTGGTCATTCGGCCGCATTCTTTGGTTCGTTGCCGACCTTTGGTTCAAAATCGCCACCTGTTGGCGGAATCGAACCAAAGGTCGCCAGCGAACAAGAGAAGGACAAAAGAATCAGAACGGGGGGCTAGCGGTGGATGGGACCCTCGGCGTCTCGCAGAGAGGGAGCGGTGCGCCCGGTGCGAAGGGCGATCATCTCGGCGCAGATGGACACGGCCGTCTCCTCAGGCGTGCGAGCGCCGATATCGAGCCCGATGGGCGCCATGACCCGTGCCAGCTCGGCGTCGCTCACGCCGGCGTCGCGGAGCCGGCCGACCCGGTCCTCATGGGTCCGTCGCGACCCCATGGCGCCCAGATATCCGATATCCGTCTCGAGCGCGGCCACGATGGCGGGAACGTCGAACTTCGGGTCGTGAGTGAGGACGCATACTGCGTCCCGTGGCCCCAGCTCGGCGCCCACCTTGGCGAGGTAGCGGTTGGGCCAGTCGACCACCACTTCGTCCGCCATCGGGAACCGGCCATGAGTCGCAAACACCGGTCGGGCGTCGCAGACGGTGACCCGGTAGCCGAGGATCTTGGCCACCTTGGCCAGCGCAGCGGTGAAGTCCACCGCGCCGAAGATGATCATGCGGGGCGGCGGGGCGAACGACTCGATGAAGACCGACACCTCGCGCTGGCGAGCCTCACCGTGGCGACCGTAGTGCCGGGTGACGGTGAGACCGGCGGCGAGCGCGCCCAGCGCGTCCCGGGTGACAACCCGGTCGAGGTCGGTATCGCCCAGAGTTCCGAGGGCGGAAAAACCAGGACGGACGACCAGCTTGCCCCCCACCAGCTCGTCGGGCCCCTCGACCAGCGTCGCCAGCGCGACCGGGTCTTCGGTCCGGATCGCGGCCGCGAGGGTCTGGTAGAGCGTCACCAGTCGAGCGGCTCGATGTAGATGTGGATGGTGCCGCCGCAGGTCAGGCCGACCGCGAACGCCTCGTCGTCCGAATACCCGAACGTGCACACCTTCGCCTTGCCGCCACCTTCGCCGTTCAGGACCTCGAGGGCCTCGGTCAGCACCGCCCCTTCCACGCAGCCGCCCGACACCGAGCCGGCCACCTCACCCTCCTCGGACACCGCCATGGCCGCGCCCGGCAGACGGGGGCCGGAACCCTCGACGCCAACCACTCTCGCCAGCGCGACCCGCTTTCCCTGCGAGCGCCACCGGTCGATGTCGTCGAGAACTTCTTTCATGATGCGCCCACCCTTTTTCCCCGTGAGACCCGGCCGCCGATGACGGCCGCGAGATGTTCAAGCGATGCCAGTGAATGGCCTTCCACGAAGTCGTCAACGTACGGCAGGGCCGCGGCCATCCCGCGAGCGAGCGGGGCGTAACCCGGCGCCGCCTTGAGCGGGTTGACCCAGACGACCCGGTGGGCGACGCGCCGCAGCCGGGCCATCTCGGCACCGAGCTTGACGGGGTCGCCCCGATCCCATCCGTCCGAGAGAATCACGACCACCGCGCCCCGGGCCATGCCTCGTACGCCCCACCGGTCGTTGAAGGCCCGCAGACCCTCGCCCAGGCGGGTGCCGCCGGAAAAGTCCTCCACCGCATCGGCCGCATCCGCCAGGGCGGCGTCGGGGTCGCGCCAGGACAGTTCCCGGGTGATGCGAGTCAGCCGGGTTCCGAGGGCGAATGCCTCCACCCGGCCGGCGCCCCGCGCCGTGACCGCGGCGTGCAAAAAGCGCAGCAACGCCCGGGCGTAGGGCTCCATCGAGCCGGACACGTCACAGAGCAGGACGACCCGCCGGGGCCGTTCGGCCGGCGCCAGCCAGGCCCGGTGCACGGGCTCGCCGCCCGACCGTAACGCCCGGCGGACCGTCCGGCGCAGGTCGGGATGACCCGACGCTCGGGGCACCGGTCGCAACCGGCGACAGACCCGCAGCTCGCCGGCGAGCTTCAGGTCCGCCATCAGCCGGCGCGCCTCGGCGAATTCGTCGTGGGTGTAGGCAGCAAAGTCCTTGTGACGCAGCACTTCTGTCCGGCTGTAGCGAACGGTGATGGCCGGCAGCGGCGGCCCTGCGTCGTCCCCGGCGTCGTGGCCATTCGTCTCGCCGGTGTCGACGGCGAGGATCACCTCGTCGTGATTGGGGGGAATTGGCCGGCGGGGCGTGCGGTCAAGCCAGAACGCGGAGAAGGTTCGATCGTAGGCGTCGATGTCCTCGGGCCGGCGGATGAGGGTGGCCCGGCCCGCCCAGTACACCGACTCCCGGCGATCGAGCCCGACGGCCGCCAGGGCGTTGGCATAGGTGGTGACGGTACCGACAGGGACGTCGAGGCCGGCACCGCGAAGGAGGCGGGAAAAGGCGACGGCCATTCGTTCGACGCCCGTCACGGGCGCATCAGGCACCGCGCAACACCGCCGCCCGGATCAGGTCACCGACACCGGCCGCTCGCAGCCGTTCCTGGTCTTCGCGGTATTTGAGGACGGTACCGAGCGTCACGTCGACGGTGTGCTCGTCGAGCTGGGTACGGCCGAGGGCGGCGAGGGCCGACGCCCAGTCGATCGTCTCGGCCACGCCGGGAGGCTTGTAGAGCTCCATCGTTCGCATCCGCTCAACCGCCGCCGCCACCTGCTGAGCCAGCGTCTCGGCTACTGCCGGCGCCCGCAACCGAACGATCGCGACCTCGCGCTCGAAGTCAGGGTGTTCGACCCAGTGATACAGGCACCTGCGCTTGAGGGCGTCGTGCACATCGCGGGTGCGATTGGACGTGATGACCACGATCGGGGGGCTGTCGGCCGGGGCCCGGAAGGTGCCGAGCTCGGGCACGGTCACGGCATAGTCGGACAGGATCTCGAGAAGAAACGCCTCGAACTCGTCGTCCGCCCGGTCAACCTCGTCGACCAGGAGGACGGGCGGCGGTCCCTCGCGGTGGTCGATTGCCTGCAGGAGCGGCCGCCGCACCAGGAACCGCTCTGAGTACAGCTCGTCCTCGACGCTCGCCGCCGC
>JBPYFF010000139.1:0-3838 GCA_051984455.1 Acidimicrobiales bacterium
TGACCTCCTGCACCGGCACCGGCGGGCCGGCAAATCACAGGGTACGACCCCGGCCTCCGATTCACCGCCCACCGGGCGGGGACTTTTATCAAACTCTCAGTTACCGGTCAGGGGGTGCCGGGGAGCGTCCACCAGTTCGAGATCCTGTGGGAGCCCGGTGACCGAGACCTTGTCACCCTCCACGTCGACGGAGACCCTCGTGCCCGCCAGGGGGATGCGGTCAATACGCAGCCGTTCGATGTGGTGGGGCAACGCCGGGTGCAGCCACACCTTGCCCCGGGGGACCCACGGATCGAGCCGGAGCAGGGTGCGCAGCATCAGAAGCGGTGATGCCGCCGCCCAGGCCTGAGGTGAGCACGACGTCGGATAGCCGACCACCATGGGCAGCTCGAGGCGGTCAAGCCCACTGAACAGCTCCGGCAATCGGCCGCCCTGTCTCACGGCCGCATCCAGCAGAGCGAGGATCACGCGCTGCGCCTCGTGGACAAAGCCGTAGCGCATGAGGCCGGCTGCCGCGATGGCGTTGTCGTGAGGCCAGACCGAGCCGCAGTGGTAGCTGATCGGGTTGTAGCCGGTCATTGAGGTCGCGAGCGTGCGAATACCCCAGCCGCTGAAAAGGTCTCTCGACAGCAGTCGTTTGGCCACGATGGTGGCCTTGTCGGCATCCAGGATGCCGGTCCACAGGCAATGACCCATGTTGGAACCCAACGCGTCGATAGGCTGCTTGTCCCGGTCGAGACCCATCGCCAACCAACCCCGGTCTTCCAGCCAGAAGTCCCGGTTGAAGTTCGCTTTCAGGTCGGCCGCCCGCTGCCGGTAGGCGACGTACGACGGCTGATCGCCCTGTTCCTGGGCGAAGTATGCCCGGGCCAGGTAGGCACCGTAGACGTAACCCTGGACCTCACACAGGGCAATCGGCGCTTGGGCGATGCGGCCATCGGCGAACCGCACGCCGTCCTCGGAGTCCTTCCATCCCTGGTTGGCCAGGCCACGGTCTGACGTGCGCTGGTACTCGACATAGCCGTCGCCGTCGCGGTCCCCGAACTCTTCGATCCATTCGATGGCCCTGTCGGCGTGAGGGAGGAGTTGGTCGACGGCCTCCTTGACCAGCCCCCAGCGACGAAGTTCTCCGAGGAGCATCACGAACAGGGGCGTGGCATCGGCGGTGCCGTAATAGACGCTCCCGCCGCCCAGTGACAGCGATGGCGCCTCTCCAAAGCGCATCTCGTGCAGGATTCGGCCCGGCTCTTCCTCGTTGCGGGGGTTGATGTCCGTCCCCTGAAAGCGGGCCAGCGTTTGCAGCACTCCGAGAGCCAGATCGGGATCGACGGTCAGCGCCATCCATGCCGTGATCAGCGAGTCCCGCCCGAACAGGGTCATGAACCAGGGCGCTCCCGCCGCGACCACCGCTCGTTCCGGATGGTCGGGGTCGAAGATTCGCAGTGCACCGAGGTCCTCGGAGCTTCTGGCCAGCGCCATCCGAAGTTCCTCGTTATCCGTCTCCACCATCGGGACGCTGCGCCGCCACTGGGCCATTCGCTCGGCCGGCTCACCTCGCTCGATTGGCTGTCCGCACGGCCACCGAGGCTCGATCACGTCCTCATCGATGCTGCAGGTGAACTGCTGGCACACGTCCCACTGACCTCGCGGCGGGATGATGGCCTCGAACGTGGCCAGATTGGCGTCGAGTCCGGCAGCCACCGAGAACGACACACGGAGACTTCGACCGTGGGAGCCGTGGCGGTGGCGAAACACGATGGCGCCATCACGGTGGACCGGCTCGCGCTCGCCCGTAAGGGCGTCGTCGTATTCGGTCTTACCGTCGGGCTTGTTGCCCAGGGCCCGACCGGATTTGACGTCGAACAGGTCGGCGAAGTCGGCCTCGTACGCGAGCTCGACGGAGCAGTACGCCGGCTCGTCGCCGAAATTGCGGATGGCCAGGTCCTCTCGCATGCCCCGGCCGACATAGCGGCGCCGGAAGATCATCAGGGTCGAATCGGCCCGACCGGGTCGGGTGCGGTTCCGGGCAACGAAGGTGGCGGCGAAGGGTTCGGGCGTCGACGAGGCCAACGCCTGGGGACGTTGGCCATTGACCCTGAGCTGAAGACACGAGAGGAACCGGGTGTCCCGGAAGAACAATCCCTGCGACGATCCGGGATCCACGTCGCCGGTCGCCGAGGATATGGCGAAGGCCGAGCCCTGCACGAGAGTGACCCGCTCCGAGAATCGGGCGAGATCCATCGGCTGCTGGCCCAGGAAGGACGATCCGTCGGCCATTGGGGCGAGAGTAGTGGCATCCAGCGACCGGGTATTTCCCCTACCGTCGTAGTGGTAATAGGATGGTGCCGTGACCGCACCGTTGTTCCAGGTCGAGGACCTACACGTTGCCGTCGAAGGCAGCGAAATCCTTCGCGGGGTCGACCTGGTTGTCGGCGCGGGCGAGATCCATGCCCTGAGGGGCCCGAATGGGTCGGGCAAATCGACCCTCGCCAACACCCTGCTCGGGAATCCCGGTTACGAGGTCACCCGGGGCCGGATCCTGTTCAAGGGCGAGGACATCACCGACTGGCCGACCGATGTGAGAGGCAAGGCAGGGATCTTTCTCGCCTTCCAGTACCCCGAGGAGATCGCTGGCGTCCCCGTCATCCAGTTCCTGCGTCAGGCATTGTCAGCCCGAAAAGGAGTGGATCTTTCTGTCGTTGAGCTCTATGTCTCCATCAGCGAGTGGATGAAGCGGTTGGACATGGACCCGTCTTTCAAGGACCGCTACCTCAATGAAGGATTCTCGGGCGGCGAGAAGAAGCGCAACGAGATCCTCCAGATGGCCATCCTCGAGCCGGAGTTGGCCGTCCTCGACGAGACGGATTCCGGGCTCGACATCGACGCCCTGCGGATCGTTGCCCGCGGGGTGAAGGAGGTTCGCAGCATCCGGCCCGATCTCGGGGTGCTGCTGATCACGCATTACCAGCGGATCCTGGATGAGCTAACTCCCGACGCCGTGCACCTGCTCATCGACGGGCGAGTCGCTGAGAGCGGCGGCCCCGAACTGGCCCGCCGCCTCGAGCAGGAGGGGTACGAAGCATGGCGCTAGACGTGGAACGAGTGAAGAAGGATTTCCCGATCCTCGAGCGGCAGGTCAAGGGTCATCGGCTGGTCTACCTGGACTCGGCGTCGTCTTCCCAGAAGCCGCTTGCTGTGCTCGAGACGATGGAGCGCTACTTCGAGACCACGCATGCCAACGTGCATCGGGGTGGTTACACGATCGCCGAAGAAGCAACTCGCCTCTACGAAGAAGCCAGGGCCAAGCTCGTTGACTTCATCGGGGGCAGGTCGACGAGGGAGCTGATCTTCACCAAGAACGTCACCGAGGCGATCAACCTGGTCGCCTATGCGTGGGGCCGGGCCAACCTCGCCCCCGGTGACTCGGTGCTGCTTACCGAGATGGAGCATCACGCCAACCTGGTTCCGTGGCTCCAGCTCTCGGCCGAGCGCGACATCAAGCTGCGCTTTCTGCCTCTTGACGGCGAGGGCCGCCTGATACTCGACGACCTGGAGCGGCAGGTCGACGGGGTAAAGCTGGTCGGGGTCAGCTGCATGTCCAACGTGCTCGGGACGCTCAACCCCGTTCGCCAGATAGCGGATGTGGCCCATGCGGCCGGTGCCCTTGTGCTGGGCGACGCGGCCCAGTACGTGCCCCACCTGCCCTGCGACATCACCGAACTCGGTTGCGATTTCCTGGGTTTCACCGGCCACAAGATGGTGGGCCCGACCGGTATCGGGTGTCTGTGGGCGCGGGCAGAACTGCTGGAGACGATGCCTATTTTTCTTGGCGGCGGCG
>JBPYFF010000140.1:0-5059 GCA_051984455.1 Acidimicrobiales bacterium
GCCAGCTGCTGGGCAACTTCCCCCAGGCCTTCAGCCACATCGGCCTGATCAACGCCGCCTGGGCCATCTCCCAGGCCGAGACCCGACAAACTGCCACGAGGAGCTAACCGGTCGTGCTCGGCATCCGTGAGTACGCGGCAGAGTTCGCCGGAACGGCGCTGCTGCTCCTGGTGGGCCTCTCCGCCCTGTGCGCCGACTTCTCGGCCAAGTCGCCGGTTGTCGCCGCGCTTCCGGACTCAAACGTGCGCCGACTCATCACCGGCATCATCTTCGCCGGCACCGCCACGGCAATCGTGTACTCACCGCTCGGCAAACGCAGCGGCGGCCACCTCAATCCGGCCGTGACCCTGGCCTTTCTCAGATTGCGCAAGATCACTCCGAACAGCGCAGCCATATACATCACCGTGCAGATCGCCGGAGCGTTGACCGGGGCGGCTCTCGTGCTCGCAATCTGGCGAGGATGGGCAACCAGCGTGAGGCTTGGTGCGACCACACCCCACGACGGCGGAGCGGCCGCCACCGCGGCCGCCGAGCTGGTCGCCACATTCCTCTTAGTCAGTCTCATCCTTAACTTCGTCAACCGGCCTCGTCTCATGCCGTTCACCGCCGCCGCCGCCGGCACCATGGTGGCCTGCCTCGTCTTCGTGGAAGCGCCCGTATCGGGGACCAGCCTCAACCCGGCCCGGAGCCTGGGGCCCGCCCTGGTCGGTGGCACCTTCACTGATCTGTGGACCTACCTCCTGGCACCTCCTCTGGGCGCGCTTGTTGCCGCGTTCGTTTACCGCTATCAACGCTCGAGCGTGGCCTGCGGGAAGCTCTTTCACAGCGGCGCGGTGCAATGCCGGTTCCTCGACTGCCAGTACACCCCTCCGGACCAGCGGGTGAAGGTCTCTCACCGCGCCAGCACCCTGTCGGTTCCGCCGCGTCCAGCAGCTCACCTTTTTTGCAGCCACCAACTCGTCTCGAGAGGAGACCAGTCATGAAAGCCATCACTGTCATCCCCGGCAAGGCCGACAGCAGCGCGTTGGTCGACATCCCCGAACCACAAATCACCGACATAGCCGATGGGCGAGGCGTACGGGTGCGAGTGCTCCGGGTCGGTCTCGACGGCACGGACAAAGAAATCGCCGCCGGCGAATACGGTGCAGCCCCCGAAGGCGCCGACTTCCTCGTGGAAGGACACGAAGGATTCGGGCAGGTCGTCGAGGTGGGCCCGGCAGTGGTCGAGTTCAGCCCAGGCGACTACGTCGTCGCCCGAGTGCGCCGCGCCGGTATGAGCCTCCACGACCAGATCGACACTCCGGACATGACCACCGATGAGGTCTACTTCGAGCACGGCATCAGCCGGGTCCACGGCTTTCTCACCGAGTACTACGTCGAGGAGCCTCGCTACCTCATCAAGATCCCGCCCGCCTTGAAAGAGGTAGGGGTCTTGCTCGAGCCGACCTCCGTGGCGGAGAAGGGCATCATCCAGGCGTACGAAATCCAGCGCCGGCTCAAAGTGTGGCACCCAGGCCGAGCCGCGGTCCTGGGAGCAGGCACCATCGGCCTGCTGGCCACCATGGCACTTCGCAACAGGGGGCTACAGGTGACGACGTTCGGACTGGACGAGCCTCCGTACCTGAACTCGGACCTGGTGGAAGCCCTTGGCGCTCGCTACGTGAGCACCAAGCAGACCAGCCTCGGTGACTTCGCCGCAACGGAGGGGAGGTTCGACCTGGTCCTGGAGGCCACCGGGTTTTCCCCCATCGTCTTCGACGCCATGCACAGCCTGCTCAACAAAAACGCGGTGTTGGTGCTGTCCAGCGTCACCGGTGGTGACCGGATGGTCGAGGTCCCGGCCGACAAGATCAACCTCGACTTCGTGCTCGGCAACAAGGTGATGGTCGGCACCGTCAACGCCAACCGAGAGCACTTTGAGGCGGGCGTACGCGACCTGGCGATGGCCGAAGCCCAGTGGCCTGGCTGGTTGAGCCGCCTGCTCACCCACCGGGTGGACGGGCTGACGGGCTGCCTGGAGGCCTTTGAGCACCTGGCATCCCCCGGGAACATCAAGGTCTACGTAGAAGTCGCCTCGGCCTGAGCCGGGGTCGACGCAGGGTAGAGGTGGAGGACTGGTGATGGTTGCCGCCGGCTTCGGAGAGCAGGACCTGCGCGACGCGGTCGATGTCGCCGTCCGCGCGGTAGGGGCCGCCGGCGCCATCGTCATCTTCGCAGGGGCCGCCGTCGCTTTTGGCCGCTTCCTCAGGGTCTCGTTCCGACGAGAGGGGATGGCGCCGTTCGCTCCTGTCCGGCTGGACCTGGGGCGCTTCTTGGCCCTTGGGCTCGAGTTCCAGTTGGCTGCCGACATCCTGCGCACGGCGATAACACCGAGCTTCACGCAACTGGCCCAACTGGCGGCCATAGCTGCCATCCGCACTGTTCTCAACTTTTTCCTCAGTCGGGAGATCAAAGAACAGCGCCAGCTCGTCGAAGCTGATCAGGCCGCCCCAACTCACCGAATGAACGGCGAAAGTGCCTGCCTATCCGGAGTGAGCAGATCGACGTGACCTCGATAATCCACGACGCCGCCCTTCTCCTCACCGCCGCCGGTCTGGTCGTTGGAGCCTGGGTGCTTGCTCAGACGCGGCAGCTCCCGCTCTCTCTGACCCTCCTGCTGGACTTCTTTACCGCCGCTGGCATCCTTCGGTTAGTCGGGCTGCCCACCTGGTCCGGGCTGGCTACCGTTGCGCTCACCATCACCATTCGCCAGCTGGCCGGTCGCGGCCTCAGTGCCCGAAACAGTCGTCAATCAGTTAGGTAAGAGGGCCTGGTCCGACATCCATGATCTAGTGCGGCATCGCTGGCCGCGAGCCTGACGGTCTGGATCGGGACGGTGTGCCAGGCTGTTCCATGACTCGGGAGGGACGATGCGAGCCACAAGGGTATTTCCCAACCTCTCCGTTCCCGATATCGATGAGGCCAAGGAGTTCTACGCTGGCTATCTAGGGTTGAGCTCAGAGGAATTCAACCTCGGGTGGGTAGCGCGCTTTTCATCGCCTGACGGCAAGGCAGTCGTCCAGTTGGTCACGCGGGATGCCACCGCGCCGGAAGACGCCGTGGTCTCAGCTGCCATGGGGGACGACGTAGATCGGGCTTACGAGGAGGCTCTCCGGCGAGGGTACGAGATCGTTCATCCCATTACCGATGAACCGTGGGGAATACGCCGGTTTTTCGTCCGGGCATCGGATGGAAACATCATCAACGTCTACGGCCATACCGACGAGTAACGAGGGACGAACGCGGCGCGCGGGCCAAGGGCCCAGTGGTTAGCTCTCGTTAGCTCTGCCTGACCATGCCGCCATGTCCCGGTCGGCGGGCGGACATCAATACACAGAACTCGTTCCCATCGGGATCGGCCATTAGCACCCGATCGACATCGCCTTGCCCGATGTCGATTCGAACCGCCCCGAGCGAGATCAGGCGGTCTACCTCTGTTCGTTGATCAGTGTCGTGGCACGGTGCGATGTCGAGATGAAGCCGGTCCTTCCCGAAATTCGGGGGAAGGGGTGGACCCCAAGTGATGAACGGACCGGTGCTGTTCGGGGCGCGGATCGCCGTTTCTTCGTCCTGATCCCAGACCAACGGCCATCCGAGCGCTTCACTCCAGAAGTACCCAACCTGGCGCGAACCGTCGCACGTGATCGATCCGAGGCGTCCGCAGCCGGCGAGGAAGGAGTTGTCAGGCTCGATGACGCAGAACTCGTTGCCTTCGGGATCGGCCAGCACGACGTGACTTTCGTCTGGGCGCTGACCGACGTCGACGTGGCGGCCGCCGAGCTCGATCAAGCTCGCCACCGTCTCGGCCTGGTCATCGAGGGAGGTCGTGGTCAGATCGAGATGGATACGGTTCTTGCCCACTTTTTTTCCCGGGATCGCCAGGAAGAGGATTCGAAATCCGGTGTCGTCCGTGGGCATGAGACCGTTCTCATCATGGCTGTCCGCGTCGATTCTCCAGTGCAGCGCCTCGGCCCAGAACCGGGCGAGTCGGGGCGGATCGTGGGCGTTGAAGCAGAGGGCGACGAGCCGCGACGTCATCCCACTCTGCACCGAAGGATCGGCATTTTTCGATCGTACCGATGCAGTGCCGCCCTCATCTGTCTCCACTGGATGTGGATTCGTCGAAACGTCGACTCGCGTGGACGTCGTAGTTCAGTCCGTAGATTTTCTTGAGGTCCGCGATGACGCTGAGCGACTTCTTGCTGTACGGACTGGCGCACCACTCGCCCTCTTGGCCGGGCTCGGGCTCGAACGAATGCAACACGATCTTCTCGAGGAGCTGTCCGAGCGTCATGTTGCTGTACTCCGCCAATCCCTTCAGAACTTTGACGATCCTCTTCTCCATGCGCACACCCAGCTGGACGCGCTCGACGTGCTTCGGGTCCATCCCCTGTCCGACCATGGTCCTACGGTACCACGGGACCACGGGACCATAGGACCATCGGGGCGCGGGACGTGCTCTGGGGCCACCGGTGGCCTCGCGACGGGGTCCGCCCGCCTGGGCATTCGCTCGACTTGTATGACCGTCATGGAGTCAAGCGGTGCCCCGATGGGAGGTGACGCCGACGGTCGAGTCCGCCTGGCCAATGAGCGGACCTACCTTGCCTGGGGGCGCACTTCCCTGGCATTCTTTGCCCTGGCTCTGGCAGTGGGCAGGATCGTGCCCGAGCTCGAGCACTCGGCGTCCCGATGGCCGTTTGAGGTCATCGGGTGCGCCTATGCCGCGCTGGGGGTGGCATTCGGTCTCTACGGACTGCACCGGCATCGGGCCGTGCAGCAGGCCGTCCTCGCTGGCGGGTACGTCGACGCGTCGACTCCGGTCCTGGCGCTGCTCAGCGTGCTGACCGCCATCGTGGGTGTCGCCACCTTTGTGGTGATGATTGCCGGTTGATCCGATCTGTCTTCCGCCCAGGGGAATGAACGGCGCGGTTGGGGCTCTGCACATCGATCTGTCCGGAGAGAGAGCGCTCCTGTGGATAACCCCGTTCTTGCAGCCCGGACCACCGGACCCGCCTCGGTA
>JBPYFF010000141.1:0-10221 GCA_051984455.1 Acidimicrobiales bacterium
GCATTGTCATCCGCTACGACGACGGCCTCGTAGCCGGCCGCGCCCAGAAGGTCGGCGATCAGCTGCAGGTTTTCCCGCAGCGGCTGGTAATGGTCGCGCCATGAGTACCGGGCGACGCGGCCGGCCGGGCGATCTGGCCGGGGTTCTGGGCGCGCCCGCAGGTACCCCCGGGCCCCGACGACCAGTGCCGCCGCATCCCGAACGGTATGAGCCGGGTCTGTCGAGCGAACAGGGTTCCGGTAGGTGAACTGCATCCCGCCGTGCAAACCGGCGGCCTTGCGCTCGGCCAGGTGGTGGCGGGTGTCGTGGAAGGGCGTGGCCGGAGCAATTCCGACCGCATCGAGGCCGGCAGAGAGGCCGACGTTCCGGACTTCCTCCGCCAGGACGGCGAGCGATTCAGCCGGCCCGCTGCCCACACCGGTGCCGGTCAGACCTCGCTCTCCTCGCTGTCCCGCATCACCTCTACCGCTCGGCCATGGCCACACCAACGGCACGACACGTCCTCGACGTCCTCGGAAAGGACCTCCTCCTCTTCAACCTGGAGGGCCCCGCCGAGGGTGTAGTGGTGAAACGCTCGCGTTTGCCGCGTTACCGTCACGTCGAAGCGGGTCAGGTTTCCGCAGCCACCGCACCGGTAGCGGAGCGCTGTCACACGGCCACCCTAGCGCCGGCCCATCCTGGCCCCGGCGATGACGACGGTCCTTCCGGCAGTAGCGTTTCCCCAATGGTTCACGCCTTCGTGTTGATCGACGCGGAGCCGGCCAGGATCGCCGACCTCGCCGGCGAGCTGGCCGACGTCGACGGTGTGGCCGAGGTGTATTCCGTCGCCGGCGACGCCGACCTGGTGGCGGTGATCCGGGTCCGCCACCACGACGAGCTGGCCGAAGTCGTCACCAGGCGAATCTTCAGCCATCCAGGAATCGTCGAAACCCGCACCCTCGTCGCCTTCCAGGCCTACAGCCGTCATGACCTCGAGGCCATGTGGGACCTCGGCGGGCCGTAGTATCGAAACGTGCTCCGAGAACTGTTCGTCTTCGTCGCCGTTTTTCTCCTTGCGCTTTCCGTCGCGGGTGCGGCCGCGTGCGCGGTCGCCGTCTACGCGCTGCGCCGGGCCAACCGGGTCACTCCTGATCGACGGTCGCATGCCCCGCTCACCTGGCTGTGGTCGCTGCGGGAGCCAGCTCGCCTCCACCGGCGGCTACGGCGGGCGATTCAGTCCTGCTCCCTCCCCGTCGCGATGGGGGCCCCGACGCTGCGATCGCTGGCCGATGAGCTCGCCGGCCGGGCTGCGAAGGTTGACGACGAACTGGCGGCAACCAGGCACATCCGCTGGGTCTGGCGAGGCCCGCTCATGGCCCGGCTTTCCGAGGCGGTGCGGGAGATCGAGCGGTCCGCTCTCCAGCTCAACCGGCTCGCCACCGAGTGGCGGACCGGCCTTCACCAGGTTGCCCTCAGCGAGTCGCAGCCGGATCTCGATCTGGGGTCCCGGATGGCTGCGGCTCAGGCGGCTCTGGCCGAGGCGACGGCGGCCAGCCGTCAGTACACTTCAGCGCCCTGATTCCGCCCGGGAGACCTCGGCCAACCTGAGCAGGCGCCGCTCCGCTTCCCCGCCATCGATTGCGTCCGCGGCTTTGATCAGGCCATCGACCAGATCGACCGCCTGACCGGCAGCCACGATGCCCGCGGCGGCGTTGAGGATGACGATGTCGCGATGGGGACCCTTTTCCCCTCCAAGCACCCGCCGGGCGAGCTCGGCATTGCGCGGGGCTTCGGCGCCAACGAGCTCGCTCCTTACGGCCTTTGTCAGACCGAGCTCGATGGGATCGACGACGTACGTCCTGAGCGTCCCGTCGTGGTACTCGAGGACGGTCGAGGTGTCTGTCGTGGTGAGCTCGTCGAGTCCGTCGTGTCCGAACACGATCAACGTGTGGGTGGCCCCGTTGGCCCGCAACACACCGGCCATTTTGTCCGCCATGGCGGGATCGCTGACCCCGACCACCTGCCGGCGAACCCTGGAGGGATTGGCCAGCGGCCCGAGAAAGTTGAACACGGTCGCCACCCCGAGCTCCCGCCGGATGGGAATCGCGTACCGCATCGATTGGTGGAACCGGGGCGCGAAGCAAAACCCGATTCCGGCCTCCTCGATGCACCGGACCACGCCTGCCGGCCCCAGTTCAACGGCGACACCCAGCTCTTCCAGGAGATCGGCCGAACCGGCCTTGGACGAGGCGGCCCGACCACCGTGCTTGCAGACCGGGACGCCGGCGCCGGCCACGACGAACGCGGCGATGGTCGAGATGTTGATCGTGCCGCTTCGATCACCGCCCGTGCCGCAGGTGTCAACCAGTCGCTGGCGGAGATCCTCGCCGACGGGCACCGGCTCGGCCGCCTCGAGCATGGCGCGCACCAGTCCGGTCATTTCGTCGATCGTCTCGCCCTTGCAGCGAAGACCGAAGATGAAGGCGGCAAGCTGCGCAGGCGTCGCGTTGCCCTGAAACACATCGGTCAAGGCCGCGGCCGCCTCGACCGACGTCAGGTCGGCCCGTTGCGACAGCTTTCCGAGCACAAAGGGCCAGCCGCCCAGCTCCTCCAGAGTGATCGCCACGCGCTCAATCTCACCAGATGCGGCGGGTCCTCTACACCCCGGCCATACGGAACCGGACCCGGGCTCAGGCCGATTTGCGGCGTTGGCGTATGAGCCGCCGCCGCTCGCGCTCAGTGGCACCGCCCCACACGCCGTCGCGTTCCCGGTTGGCGAGCGCGAATTCCAGACACGGCCCCCGCACGGGGCAGCCAAAGCAGATCGCCTTGGCCTCCTCGGCATCATCCTCCGAGACCGGATAGAAGATGTCAGGTTCGACCCCGCGGCAGGCGGCGCGCTGTCGCCAAGCCTGGTTTCTCATTGCGCTCAAATCACATCCTTGAGATCGCGTGATAATCCTGGTTCTGCTCTTACCCAGATTCAGGCGGGGCTATGCGAGCAGCGGAAAGGCCATTGTGGTCGATGACCTCCTGGTCCGTCCAGCCCCGATCCAGCCCCGGGCCGGCTGCCGGATCGACAGGTCCGCCTCCTAGGATGACGGCCGCGACCAGTCGCACGGTAGGAATGGAGGTTGCCAGTGACCCGCACGAGTGCGACACCGCGCACTCCGTTTGACCGTGACGCCGCGCTGGGCCGGCTGTCCGATCAACACTTCGATGTCCTCATCGTCGGAGGCGGCATCACCGGTGCAGGCGTGGCGCTGGACGCCGCCGCCCGCGGCCTGCGAACCGCGCTGGTGGAGAAGCGAGACTTCGCCTCCGGTACCTCGTCGGCCTCATCCAAGCTCATCCACGGCGGCTTGCGCTATCTCCAGCAGCGTGAGTTCCCACTGGTGTACGAGGCGCTGGCCGAGCGCCAGCGCCTGCTGGAGAACGCTCCGCATCTGGTCGAACCACTGGCGTTTCTCATCCCTCTTTTCGGCCGGAACGGCGCCCTGAAGCAGGGGCTGGCGTGGACGTATGCGAACGCCCTGTGGTTGTACGACCTGACCGGCGGTTGGCGCATCGGGCGGCGACACAAGCGGATCAACAAACAGGAAGCCCTGGCCCGATTCCCCTCCTTGAACGCCGAACGGCTGGTCACCGGTTTCATCTACTGGGACGCCCGAACCGACGATGCCCGCCTCACGCTCACGGTCATCCGAACGGCTGTGACCGAGTACGGCGCGGTCGCCGCCAATTACGCACCTGTCGTGTCAGTCCGCAAGGACGCAACCACCGGCAAGGTTTGCGGCGCGAGTCTGGCCGACGGCCTGGACGTGCACGCCGACGTGGTTGTCAATGCCGGCGGCGTCTGGGCGGATCACGTCCGGGGCCTGGACGAGGGACCGGAGGCTGAGGGCTGGCTGCGCCCGGCCAAGGGAATCCACCTCAGCTTTCCTGCGTCCCGCCTTCCGGTTACGACCGCGGCGGTGCTGCCGGTGGCGGGCGATCGCCGTTCGATCTTCGTCGTGCCGTGGGGCGATTTCGTCTACGCCGGCACAACCGACACCGACTACGACGGGCCGCTCGACGACCCGAGGTGCACTCCTGAAGACGTCGCCTACGTCCTGGGCGCCCTCAATGCGGCCATCACCGAACCGCTGGACGAACACGACGTCGTCGGCACCTGGGCCGGCCTTCGGCCACTCGTGCGGGGAGCCAGGAGCGAACGCACGGCCGACTTGTCCCGCCGGCATCGGGTCTCGGTCTCCCCCGACGGCGTGGTGACGGTAACCGGTGGAAAGTTCACCACCTATCGAAAGATGGCGTCGGACACCGTCGATGAGGTCGTGCATCTCCTGGGTCGAGGTGCGAAGCACTCTCCTACCAAGCATCTGTCCCTGCTGGGCGCATCCCGGCTGCACGCCTTGACAGCCCCCGGGGCGGCCGAACGGCTCGGAGTGCAGGACGACCGCCTTCGCCATCTGGTCGGGCGATACGGAACCGAAGCCCGGACGTTGATTGCCATGACCCAGTCGGATCCCGACCTGGGTCGCCCCCTCGTCGCCGGCGTGCCCTATCTCAGGGCAGAAGCGGTGTACGCCGCCCGATACGAGATGGCGCGAACGGTCGAAGACATCCTGTCTCGCCGGACCCGCGCCTTGCTCTTCGCCCGCGACGCATCCGCAGCCGCCGCTCCGGTGGTGGCCAGGCTGATCGCACCGGAGCTCGGGTGGTCATCCGCCCGGGCCGAGGAGGAGGTGTCCCGGTATCGCGCCCTCGTCACTGGGGCCCGCCAGGCGGCGGGGCTGCCGGAGACAATGCCGTCTGCTGACACCCCCGACGCCGGCAGCGCTGATGTTGCGGCCGGCGCCCGCTGATGGCGGAGGATGCTCGCCGGGGCGTGCCCACGCCGCCGATTGAGCTTGGCGTTCCCGCCGCTTCGGTGCGGGCCCGGTTTGAAGCCGCCGCGGTTGCGGTCGACGACCGAGCCATCCACGAGCTAAAGCAAGTCTGCGATCGAGTCGAGGTGGACGCCGGCGATCGCGTCCAGGCCGGTCGGGACTGGTGGCCACTCACTATCGGTTGGGCCCTCAGCGGCGAAGTCCCGGCCCGCCCGGCTGCGGTTGTGATGCCCTCGACCGCCGCGGAGGTCGCGGCGGTGGTCGCGCGCTGCGCCGACCTGCGGATCCCCGTGACGGCGGCCGCCGGCAAAAGCGGGGTGTGTGGTGGTTCGGTTCCCGTGTTCGGCGGGGTGGTGCTCGATCTGACCGGGCTGCAGGGCATCGTGGACATCGATGACGAGTCGCTGCTCGTCGACGTTCTCCCGGGCACGTTCGGCGATGTGCTGGAAGAATCCCTGCGGGCGCAGCACGGCCTCACCCTCGGCCACTGGCCGCAGTCAATCGCGCTGTCGACCGTGGGCGGTTGGGTTGCCTGTCGTTCTGCGGGCCAGTACTCGACCCGGTACGGCAAGATCGAGGACATGGTCGTGGGCCTGGAGGTTGCGCTTTCCGATGGGCGTCTCATCCGGACCGGCGGCAGCGCACCCAGGGCCGCGGCGGGACCTGATCTGACCCAGCTGTTCGTTGGCAGCGAGGGGACGCTCGGCGTCATCACCCAGGTCAGGATCCGGGCTCAGCCGTTGCCGCCGATCGAGCGCCGGGCCACGTTCGGTTTCGAGTCTTTCGCAGCCGGCCTCGACAGTTGCCGCCGGATCCTGCGAAGGGGTGCGACGCCGGCAGTGCTGCGGCTCTATGACGTGACAGAGTCGCGGCGGACCTTCGACGTCTCCGACCGGAACGTGCTGATCGTGCTTGACGAAGCCGAGGCCCCGCTGGTGGATGCGACCATGGAGCTGGTCGTGGAGGAATGCGGCAAGGCCGAGCGGCTCCAGGACGACCTGGTCGGGCGATGGCTGACCCACCGCAACGATGTCTCCGCACTCGAATCCGTGACTCGCCACGGCATCACCGTCGACACCATCGAGATTGCGGCCCGTTGGTCGGCGTTGTCAGCCATCTATGAGGACGTGATGGGCGCGCTCAGCCAGATCGACGGAACCCTCGTCGCCTCCGCCCACCAGTCGCACGCCTATCGCGACGGAGCTTGCCTCTACTTCACCTTTGCCGGCCGGCCCGCGCCCGATGCCGGCGCGGCCGACCGCTACTACCGGCTGGCCTGGGACGCCGTCATGAGCGTGACCCGATCTCACGGCGGCGCCATCAGCCATCATCACGGCATCGGTATCAACCGCGGCCGTCACCTCGCGCCCGCCCTCGGTCCGGCCTTTGATGTACTGGTTGGCCTCAAGGCCGCACTTGATCCAACGGGAGTGCTCAACCCCGGGAAACTCGGCCTCCCCTCGCCCTTTGGAGAAGCCCCGTGGCCGTAGACCGAACACCCCGCAGTCATCTGCCGTGGGATCTGCACCCGCGGCCTCTCATTCGTGGGGCCATCGCCTATCTGGTCATCGCAGTGCCGTCAGCCCTCGTGATCAGCCTCACTCACGGCAACGACACGCCCGGGCAGGAGTCCAACTTCTGGGTGTTGGCAGCCGTCCTCGTCCTGCTGGTCGCGCCCGTCATCGGCGGATTCGTCGCCGGTGCGGCCCGCCTGACCGCGCCCCTTTCCCACGCCGCCGCCGCGGTCGGCATCCCGGCAGGGATCTTTCTCGTCGTCCGGATCATCGTCGGACTGGCGCGGGGAACACTCACGGCGGGCCAGGTGATGAGCTTCTTGCTTTACTTGGTGGTGTTCATCGGCCTGGCGGTGGTCGGTGGGTATCTCGCCTTTCGTCATCGTTCCCGCACGGCGTGATCGTCCGATGCCAGCCGGGAACGTTCTTGTCATAGATGTCGGCACGAGTGGTGTGCGGGCGGCGGTTGTCGGGCCGGACGGCACGGTCGGGCACGTTCACCACCGCCAGGTCCTCCCCGCCACGCCTGCGCCCGGCTTCGTCGAGTTCGATGCCGTCGCCATGGCCGAGGCGGCACTGGGAACCGCCCGCCAATCGCTGGCCGGGGGCGGTCGGGTCGACGGGCTCGGCATCGCCAACCAGCGCGCTTCCACGATCGTCTGGGATGCCGCGACCGGTGAGCCGGTCGGTCCGGGGATCGGCTGGCAGGATCTGCGGACGGTCGGTACCTGTCTCGTGCTCCAGGCGCAGGGCTTCCGCCTGGCCCCGAATGCATCGGCCACCAAGGTTGCCGCGCTGCTCGACCAGTTCGATTACCGCCGCGAACGGGACCTGAGGTTCGGAACCGTCGACACCTGGATCGCCTGGAAGCTTTCCGAAGGCCAGGTGCATGTGACCGATGCGACCAACGTGGCGGTAACCGGTCTCGTGCGCACGGACGGGACCTGGGATGGTTCCATCCTGGATGCCCTCCGTATACCGGAGAGCATGCTGCCCACGATCGTCGACTCATCGGGACCGTGCGGCGAGGCAACCGCTCTGCCGGGATCCCCTGCGATCACCGGGATCGCCGGCGACCAGCAGGCATCCCTGATCGGTCAGGGCTGCACGCGGCCCGGCCTGGCCAAGATCACCTTTGGGACCGGTGCGATGCTCGACGTGTGTCTCGAAGCGCAGCCGTCGTTCCACCCTCGGGGCGAGGGCGGATGCTTCCCGATCGTCGCCTGGCGTCGCGATGGCAAGCTGACCTGGGGTATCGAAGCGATCATGTTGTCGGCGGGGACTGCCGTGGAGTGGCTCCGCGATGACCTGAAGATCATCGATCAGGCCTCCGATTCCGAGCGCCTGGCCGCCGGGTGCGACGACAGCGGCGGCGTCTTCTTCGTCCCCGCCATGCTCGGGCTCGGCACTCCGATATGGGACTTCGGCGCTCGTGGGACCCTGCTCGGCCTGACTCGCGGCAGTGGTCGGGCCGAGATCGCCCGGGCTGTCCTCGAAGGCGTGGCCCATCGGGGTGCCGATCTCGTCGACGCAGCGGAGACCGACGCCGGCCGTCCCATGGAGTCGCTGCGCGTCGATGGCGGGATGAGCGCGAACACCGTTTTCCTGCGGGCGCTTGCCAACGCCTGCAACCGGCCGGTGGAAGTGTCCCCTGTCCTGGAAGCAACCACCCTGGGCGCCGCATATCTGGCCGGTATGGCCATCGGCACGTGGGCGGACGAAGAGGAAGTCGCCCGGGCGTGGAAGCCTCGCGCCACCATCGAGCCCGATCGACGCCTTGACCGCGATCGGTGGAAGGAAGCGGTGGAGCGGGCGAGGGGCTGGATCCCGGAGTTGTCGAGTCTCAGCTTTTGAGCGCGGGAAGGGACTGCTTGACGTCAAGCAAAGGTGCCATCAGGTCGCCGAACCGGCTGACCCGTTCGAGCACCTGACCGGCCTCGAAGACGAGCGCGTCGGCCTCGCCGTCGTCGCAGGCGGCCGACACCTCCTCCCACGTAACGGGCGTCGACACCGTCGGCCGAGGGCGAGCGCGAAGCGAGTAGACCGAAACGGTCGTCTTGAAGGTGGTGTTCTGGCTCCAGTCGATCAGGACCTTGTTCGGCCGGACCGACTTGTCCTGCGTCGTCACCACCAGGTCGGGGTGACGGCGCTCGAGTACCTGGGCAAGGGCAAGGGAAAAAGGACGGGTCTCCTCGTAGGAAGCCTTGCTGTTCAAGGGCACGTAGAGCTGCAGGCCTTTGCTTCCCGACGTCTTGACCACCGCCGTCAATCCGAGCATGTCCAGTGCGTCCCGGAGCAGCAAGGCGACTCGGCCGCATGTGAGCACGTCCGCCCCCGGGCCGGGGTCGAGGTCGAACACCACCGAAGTCGGCCGCTCCAGATCCTCGCGCCTGGCCAGGGAGGGGTGAATCTCGATCGCGGCCAGGTTTGCCGTCCATACCAACGCGGCCGGTTCCGAGAGCTGGCAGTAGCTGATGTCGGCCATCTCCACGGTCGAGAGCCAGCCGGGACGATGCGAGGGGCAGTTCTTCTCGAAGAAGGACTGCTGGTCGACGCCGTTCGGAAAGCGTCGAAGGGTGATGGGACGCCCCGCGACGTGGGGGAGCATGACGTCGGCGATGCGGGCGTAGAAGTCGATCATCTGGCCCTTGGTGAATCCCGCTTCCGGCCACAGGACCTTGTCGAGGTTCGACAGCCTCAGCCGCCGTCCTCCGACATCGACGTCGACCGTCGTGTTGCGGCTGCTCACGCGCTCGCTCGCCGTCGGGCCGGCTTCTTTCTCCCTCCTTCGGAGTCCTTCGCTTCCGCGTCCTCGCTCGCCTTGCCGGCGCGGGCGGCGGCGAGGCTGGCCTCGAGGGCGGCCATCAGGTCCACGACGGGCGCGGCCGCGGCCGGCTCGGGCACCTGGGCGATCTCCTGGCCGTCCGCCTTCTTCTCGATCAGCTCGAGGACCTGCTCCCGGTAGGTGTCGTGGTATTTGGTGGGGTCGAACTCGCTGGAAAGCGACTCGACCAACTGCTGGGCCATGGCGAGTTCACGACTTGACGGTCTGGTCTCGTCGGCCGTGGGGACGTCCAGGTCCCCACTGTCGATCACCTCGTCGGAGAACAGCATGGTCGAGAGGACGAGGACGCCGTTTTTGGGGCGCAGCGTCACCAGGTACTGCTTGGTTCGCAGTACGAACCGCCCGAGCGCCACTTTGCCGGTCTCCGTCATGGCGTCGACCAGCAGTGCATAGGCCTTCTCGGCCCGGTTGTCCGGCACCAGGTAGTAGGAGTTCTCGAAATAGATGGGGTCGATGTCGACCAGGTCCACGAACTCCTCGATGTCGATCGTGCGGCTCGCCTCCGGGTCGATGGTCCGCAGTTCCTCAGGATCGATCACCACGTACCGGCCGCCGCCCAGGTCGTAACCCTTCACGATGTGGGCGTAGTCGACCTCCTCGCCGTCCTGGGAGCAGACGCGCTTCTGGTTGATCCGAGCACCGTCCGCGTCGTGCAGCTGGTGGAACCGGACGTCCTTCGGGGAGGTGGCCGTGACCAGCTTGATCGGCACGTTGACCAGACCGAAACTGACCGACCCACTCCAAATGGCCCTGGGCATAACGCCATTCTTCCCCAAGACGGAGGGAAAACCCCACCCCGGCGGCCGAAAGCCGGTCCCTACCTCCCTCTGCCCTGTGTCCCCCAAGCTGTCGCACCCGCCTGGAATCATGAGGCCATGCCGGCCCCTACCATCGACCACACCGCGGCCCGGCTGGCCGACCTGCTGACACGGGGAGGAGGCGGCCTCTCCGATCCCGGTCGCCACGACCTTCGGTTCGAAGAGACGATCGACCT
>JBPYFF010000142.1:0-2656 GCA_051984455.1 Acidimicrobiales bacterium
AGCAGTGATCCACCAGGTGGTGGTTGGGTCGATCTGTGGCGGACTCGTCGATTCGTTGACCGTCCCTTGCCACAGGTACCCATTGGGGTCGGTCCAAGTATAGTCGCCCATGGTTGTCCTCCTCAGCCATCGCTGTCCTCACGTTCAGCGGAAAGTAACCAGACGTGACTGTTAGGCCCTCGCCCGGCGTGTGCCCAAAGGGTAAGGCCACCTTCCGGTCCCGACCAGGGCCGTTCGGGCACTCTGAGCAGCTTGAGTGCTCACGCCAAGTTGCCCGTTGGGGCACCGGCTTTTGCCCGGACCAGAGGTTCCTCACCACTTGTCGGCATCCATGCCAAGCACAGCGGTAGTTCGGCAGCCGGAGCGATAGCCGGCGTGCTGGCGTTGGTCGTGGCCGGCCTGATGGGCTTCGATCGGCTTTATCGTGGACGCAACCCCACAAGGATGCTCCATACCTTTAACAACGCAGTCCTCGTATGATCCCGGGAACGGGAGAAGAACAGAAGGGGGTAGAAGGATGGTGGACGGACCGCAGCCGACCTACGTACGCGACCCTTCGACGCAGCAGGCCTTCCAGGAGGCGGCCGGCTGGCTCCTCCAGCATGATGGCTGGGACGATCCGTCCGGCCAGCGCCGGCTCAATGCGGACCTGGTCCTCGAGGGCGGCGGTGTCAAGGGGATCGGCCTGGCCGGGGCCATCTTGGTGTTGGCCGAGGCCGGCTACCACTTTCCCCGGGTGGCTGGAACCAGCGCAGGGGGGATCGCAGCCATGCTGGTTGGCTCGATCGAGCGAGCCGGCCGGCCGATGACCGAGCTACACGACGACCTGGACAAGATCGACTTCGGCAAGTTCATGCAGCAGGGGCCGCTGGCCCACGTGTGCGCCGACCTCGGTCTGGCCCGGGTCGAGGAGGCGGTGAAGCTGATCGACCACATGGGCCTATTCTCAGGTGACTACCTGGCCGAGTGGATGACCCCCATCCTCACAGACCTGAAGGTGACGACCTTCGGTGACCTGCGCATCACCGACGACCCGGGGATGAGCCTGCCGCCCGAGAAGCAGTACCGGGTGGTCGTCCACGCCTCCGACATCACCCGGGGTGACCTGGTCCGCCTGCCCTGGGACTACGACTTCTATGGGCTCGACCGCGACGACGAGCCGGTGATCGGCGCGGTCCGGGCGTCGATGTCCATTCCCTTCTTCTTCCAGCCGGTCCGGGTCAAGGCCAACACCGCTGACGTCGACGTTCCCGCCCCCGGCGGGGGGACGACGACCGAGCACTACGACGGAGGCAGCGTCACCTGGGTGGATGGGGGCATGCTGGCCAACTTCCCCATAAACGCTTTCGACCGCATCGACGGCAAACCGCCCCGGTGGCCGACCATCGGTATCAAGCTCTCCGCCCAGCCGCTCGAGTTCGCCACGACTCACTCTGCCGCCAGCACCGTGGGCGAAGCGGTGCGCTGCTTGCACACGATGCTCAACGAGTGGGACCGCTACGCGGTCACCGAGGACACCGCGGCCAGAACCATCTTCGTGGACAACGTCGTCACCGCCGACGACGGCCAGACCAAGGTGGCGATCAAGGCGACCGACTTCGGTCTCAGCGCCCAGGAGCAACAGGAACTGTTTCTGAATGGCGCCCGGGCCGCCACAGACTTCGTGATCGCCAAAGCCAAAGCCGGTGGCGTCCCCCGTGGAAGCCACGGCTAGGGAAGCCGCTATCGGCGTCGAGGTCTGTTCACAAACGGTCGCGTCCGCGGGCCGCGAGCAACTCGGACGACCGCGTCGGTCCCTACTTCAGTCGGCCTCGCCATGAACAGCGCTCCTAACCCTCCGGATAGGGACATGCCAACAGCAGAGGTGGTCGAAAATCTCTCTCTGATGGCCAACTGGGAGGATTGCTCGGATCTGCACATGCTGCCGAGACAAAGGCGCCGCCGAGGTCAGCGAAGGTCAAGTCGGCGCCGCTGAGGTTGGTGAAAATAAGCCCCACCATGTCCTTGACCGTGCAGGTCGAGACTGCCGAAACTCTCCCTAGACCGATCACCTCCGGCCTCCGAGCGCAGAAAGCGAAGATTCTCGAGACGAGTTGCCTGCCTTGCCCTGCGGTCCTCGATTCTGTTGGAGATCCACAACATCGCCAAAGCCAGGACGCCAGCTATCACGATGCCGTCGACAACCGCTTGGACCAGCCACGGAGGGTCACGTAGCCACCGACTGCGGTTCTGCGCTTGAGGTTGTGTGACGCCAAGTTCTGGCATCGCTGAGTCGATCATCTCTGGCTCCCTTGAAATCAGGGGAGGCGCCCGCTCCCCTGGGCGGGAGCACCGCCGTCAGCACCACGGCGATAGCTGGCAACCGCCAGCCGGCCGACCTCGAGCTGGCAGAGCTGTGTTTCCGGCGAGGTGCCAACCGTGTCAGGCGCAACACCCGGCGACACGAACGACGGGCAATCAACGCCCTCGACCCCAGGGCGCTATCAGACCGGCCGCGGCGTGACCAGGCTCCGGCCGTTGTCGTGCATGATCTTGCGAATGTCCTGATCGGGAAGCCCTTGCAGCTCTTTTTCGAACGTGGTCGGCTCCGCCAAGCCCTCGGCATGGGGGAAATCAGAGCCGAACACGACCCGGTCGGGGCCAATCCGTTTAACAA
>JBPYFF010000143.1:0-4843 GCA_051984455.1 Acidimicrobiales bacterium
TTGCCCTCTTCGTTGAGATCGGGCGCGTCGATCGGCACGATCTCTCGTTCGAACCGGCCCTCGGCCCACGCGATGGCCGCCCGCCGCTGGCTTTCGCAACCAAAGGCATCACAGTCGCTCCGCGTGATGCCCCATTTATCGGCAATACGTTCTGCCCCTTCGAACTGCGTGGTGTACTCATAGCGCCCGAAATACGCCTTGGGGATGGCCCGGCCAGGACCATTTTTGACGTTGGAACCGAGTGGGATGCGGCTCATCGACTCAACACCGCACGCAACCGCGACATCAACCGTGCCGGAGGCGACGAGGCCTGCCGCCAGGTTGGTGGCTTGCTGGCTCGAACCACACTGACTGTCGACGGTCGTGGCTGCAGTCGATAGGGGCAAACCGGCCGTCAGCCAGGCCGTCCGGGTGATGTTGTAGGACTGCTCGCCGACCTGGCTCACGCATCCACCGACGACCTGCTCGACCGCCACGGGGTCGAGTCCGGAACGATCCATCAACTCCTTCTGGACGGCGCCCAGCAACTCGACAGGATGCATGGTGGACAGCCCTCCGCCTCGGCGGCCGATGGGGCTGCGAACCGCTTCAATGATCACCACATCACTCATGTCAGCAGCGTACCGGTCGCCGCCCACGGACGCCCCAACCCGCCAGCCATTCGTCAGGCGGCAGAACGATGCAAGGCCTCGTGGAGCGCTCGCCGGGCGTCGGCGATCCCCTGGCGGCCCACCTCTCGCGTACGCTCGTCGAGGCGCCAGTCGATGTTCTTCGGGTCAAGGAGCACCAGTTGCCGTCCCATGCCCGCTATCATGCCGTGGGGGTGTGACCGTTAACCCATCCGAGCGTCGGATCACGGCGGCTGGCGATCGTCCGTTTGATTGGGCCGAGGACGGCGACGTCTCCCCGACTCGGGGCCCGGCTCGTCTGAAGGGCGCTTGGGGCGGACAGCGGCCGGGTCACCGCTCGTCGTGGCCAAACGTCTTCGGCTCGAGAAGCAGCCGGTGGATCGCCGCGGGCGTCGCCCTCGTGGTGGTGTTGCTGACTCCATCGGCATGGTCCTACGGCCAGGCCCTGGCCGCGCCCGGCAACACCGCCCTGACCGTGCGCAGCGTCGACTGGTTGCGGGATCACCACTTCCGCTGGCTGGTCAACGACGTGGAGAACTTCTGGTACACCCACCACAAGCCCAAAAAGGGCGGAGCCCCCACCGGAAGCCTGGCTCAGTCGTTCGATCGTGCTGCCGCCGCGGCCCGGGCTTCCGCCCGGGCGGGGACGCCGCCGGGGCTGGCCGCCAACCCCGCTTCCCCCGAGCACCTTCCCCCGCCGGCGCCCATTCCGCCGATCGTGAGGCCGCCGCTGGCCGGCGACGGCCAGTGGCAGGCCCTCGGCCAGCCGGTGAACGGCGTGCCGGCCATGTACTCCGCGCTCTTGCGGGCTGACCCCGTCTACACCACCGTCACGGCGGCCATTGCCTGGGTGGACACGACCCTCGCGAGGGCTGTCCTCTACGGCGGCGTCCAGGAACCGGGCGGCGGGGGCTGGCAGTACCAGGGCACAGTCGCCCCGGCCGATCGGTCTAACTTGCTGGCCGGGTTCAACTCCGGCTTCAAGCTGAAGGATTCCCAGGGGGGCTATTACGCCGAAGGGCGGATGGTGCGGCCCTTGCGGCCCGGCGCCGCAACACTGCTCATCCGCTCGGACGGTACGCCGACGGTGGGCGTCCTGGGTCGGGATTTTCAGATGGGGCCGGATGTCGCTTTCGCCCGGCAGAACCTGTCCCTGATCGTCGACAACGGACAGCCGGTCCCTGACCTCGTGCTGACCAGCGCCAAATGGGGGGCGACCCTTGGCAACAAGGTGCTGGTGTGGCGATCCGCGGTCGGCGTCACCGCCAACGGAGCCCTGCTGTTCGCGGGGGGCAACAACCTTTCCATCCTGACCCTCGCGAACGTGATGGCGAGAGCCGGCGCCGTCAGGGCCATGGAGCTCGACATCAATCCCGGCTGGGTTCACTTCAACGTCTATGGCCCACCCGCACCGGGCGAACCGGCGACCGTGCCCAGCGTGAGGTACCTGCTGCCCAACATGGGCGGGCCTATCAACCGGTACGTGGGTTCGCTCAACAGCCGCGACTTCATCGCGCTCTTCCGTCGCAACTGAGCGACTCGGGCCTACCATGCCGCCATGGCCCGCTACGGCATGACGATCCCGTTTGACGGGATCCCTCTCAGCGATCACCGATCGTGGTTCGAGGAGTTGGCCGACCTCGGCTACACCGATCTGTGGTCCAGCGAGGCGAGCGGCACCGACGCCTTCACACCGCTCGCATTGGCGGCGGCATGGGCTCCGGGCATGCGGTTGGGATCGGCCATCGTGCCCGCTTTCACCAGGGGTCCGGGGCTGATGGCCATGAGCGTGGCTGCCATGGGGGAAGCGGCGCCCGGTCGGTTTCTTTTCGGCATAGGAACGTCGTCCAATGTGATCGTCGAGTCCTGGAACGCCATCCCCTTCGAGCGGCCCTACCAGCAAACCCGTGACATGGTGCGGTTCCTGAAACAAGCCCTGACCGGCGAGAAGGTGGACGCCCGCTATGACACCTTCACCGTCAAAGGCTTCCGGCTCGGCCGACCTCCGGCACAGATCCCGCCGATCCTCATTGCCGCTCTCCGGCCCGGGATGCTTCAACTGGCCGGACGGGAAGGCGACGGCGCGATCATCAACTGGCTTTCGGCCGAAGACGTGGCCAGGGTCGTTCCCTATGTGGGGCCGGGCAAGGAAATCGTGGCGCGCATCTTCGTGTGCCCCTCAGACGACGCTGACAGGGTGCGAGCCATGGGACGATTCGCCATCTCGGCCTACCTCAACGTGCCCGTGTACGCCGATTTCCATGAGTGGCTCGGCCGCGGTCCGGCGCTGAAACCGATGTGGGATGCGTGGAAAGCCGGTGACCGCAAAGCTGCGACGGCCGCGGTGCCCGACGAGGTTGTGGACGACCTCATCGTCCACGGCACTCCCGAAGAGTGCCGGGCCCATATCGACCGTTACCTGGCCAACGGAGTGACGACCGCCGCCCTTGCTCTTGTCGGAGCGGGGATCGACACCCGGAGGGCCGTTCAAGACCTCGCTCCTCGCCGCTAGCCGAGGGAACAGTTGTCCGCTGCCCGACACCCTTCCCAGGGCCGGTTCGACTACCTTGTGCATGGGGTTTTGGCGGACCATCGGGCTTCGGCTCTCCGGGCTTTGGGGTTCAGGTTCGCCCCCAATCGAGCCGAAAGTATCAATGCCATGACGGACGTTCGCGATCCCAACGCCACCGCCCCTTTCAGCCTTGACCGCCAGGTCCTGGTTGACTGCCTGCTGGCCAACTGTTCGGATGTCATCGCGTTGGTTGATCCTGATACCACCATCCGCTACGTGAACCCCGTGGTCGAGCCGATGCTGGGGTTCACCGTGGCGGAGCTCCTTGGCAGCCGGGCTATCGACCTCGTTCACCCCGACGACCGGCCCCGGGTCGTCCAGCGGCTGCTGCTCCCGCCGGAGGCTTTTGACGCGGCCGAGACGATACTTCTGCGCCTCCGGCAGGCGGACGGCGACTGGCGACCGGTCGAAGTGCTGGGCAACAACCGGACGGAAAATCCCCTCGTTCAGGGCATCATCGTCACCGTCAGAGATCTGAGCGAACCCCTCTCGCGGACCGAAGCACTGCGTCAGCAGCGCGATCTCTTCGACGCGGTGATCGACCACGCCGGCGCCCTCGTGATTGTCGTTGACCGGGCCGGCGTGGTGATCCGCTACAACCGGGCCTGCGAGGACCTGACGGGCATCCCCGCCGAGAGAGTGCTCGGCCACGGGTGGGAGATCCTGGTCGCGCCGGACGAAGCCGAACGCCTTCGGCTGGGCCTCAGCTCGCTCGGCACGACCCGGCGGTCGATCGAGAGCACCGTGAGATTTCTCACCTCATCCGGCGACGAACTGATCATTGAGTGGCTTTCCAGCGCCATCGTCGACGAGCGTGGCCGGATCTCGTTTGTCGTGTCGACCGGGCGCGATGCCACGCTCGAGCGCCGGGAAGTGGAACGGCTTCGCCGGCGAGCCTTGCACGACCCGCTCACGGGGCTGCCCAATCGCACGCTATTCATTGATCGGCTCACCACCGCGGCCCGGCGGTGTTCGAGGACCACTCAGACCGTCAGCGTGCTTTTCTGCGACATCGATCACTTCAAGAGCATCAATGACACCTTCGGCCATGCGGTCGGCGACGCCGTGCTGAAGGAGGTCGCCGCCCGGCTCGAACGGGTATGTCGAGCCGAGGACACGGTCGCCCGGATCGGTGGCGATGAGTTCGTCGTTCTCGTCGAGGGCGTCGACGCCGCCACCGGCCGGCCCGGTCTGATGGAGCGGATCCGAGCGGCTTTTCGGGAGCCGGTTGTCGTCGGGACCGTCACCGTCCGTCTGTCCGTCAGCGTCGGCGTCGCCAGCACGTCCGCCGGCGATGATGATGCCGACGCCTTGCTCCATCGGGCCGACCGGGCGATGTACGCCGAGAAGCGCTCGCACAAAGGCGAGGTGCCCGCTCCGCCGGGCCCAGCCGAGCCGGCCGCCAGCTGACGAACCAGTTACCGCCGGCGAGGAGGCCGCCGGCGACGAGGTGGGCGAGGCCGGCCGGTGGCCCCCCACCGACGCCTCCGGGCCTGAACCGCGTGAGCCAGGTCGGTGAGGTGCTCGGCCGGAGGGGGCCCGGGTGGCGTGGCCGCCGACTCGGCCGCGAGAGCAGCCGAGAGCAGCTCCAGGGTGGCAAGATCTTCCGGGCTCATCGAGCGCTCCGCCCTCATTGGTCTTC
>JBPYFF010000144.1:0-6498 GCA_051984455.1 Acidimicrobiales bacterium
GACGCATGGCGGCTCGGGCGGCGCACTGATGGACGTCGTCATGATCTATCTGGAAATGGGCCGAGCGCTCGTTCCCAGCCCTCACCTAGCCTCGGCCGTGATCTGCGGCAGCACGCTTGTTGGTGAAAGTAACCCTGCTCGAGCGGACCTGCAGGCATCCCTGTTTTCCGGCGACGTGATCCTGGCACCGGCGCTCTTCGAGGCGACGCCGGTCTACTCTCCGGCCCGTGCCGCCGTGCGGGCCCGGTCGGTGGCGGGTGGCTTCCGGCTGGAGGGAACCAAGCTGCTCGTTCCGTACCTCCACGGGGCGCAGCAACTGCTGGTGTCAGCGAGCGTCGATTCTCCCGACGCGATCTCGCTGTTCCTGGTGGATGGCGGGCGGGGCCAGTTGATGAAGGAGCGGCTGCCGAATATCGCCGGGTACCCCTTGTCAGCCGTTACCTTCGACGGGGTTGAAGTGGACGACGAGGCTCTGGTCGGGGGGCTAGGCCGCGGGTGGGAACTGCTCGGTCCGGCCCTCGAGCGAGCGACTGTCCTTCGCTGTGCCGAAATCGCCGGCGCGGGCGAGCGCGTCCTGGAAATGTCGGTTGACTACGCCCAGCACCGGAGACAGTTTGGCCGCCCCATCGGTCAGTTCCAGGCGGTGCAGTACCTGTGCAGCGACATCGCCATCGCTACCCACCTCACGTCTCTCCTCACCTTCGAGGCCGCCTGGCAGATCGACCAGGGCCTGCCCTCGACGGGGGATGTCGCGATGGCCAAGAGCTACGGCAGCCGGGCCGCCCAGGAAATCGTGCATCGGGCACATGAGGTGCACGCCGGCGTCGGCTTCATGATGGAAGCGGACCTTCAGCTTTACACCCGTCGGGCCAAGCATTGGGAGTTCGACCTGGGCGACGCCCGCTACCACGATGAGGCCATTGCCAGGGTGCTCGAGGAGGCCTTCGTGTAGCAAACCCTCGTCCAGCAAAACCCGCTTACCATCGCGGGCCATGATGACGTTACAGCAAGTGTCTGATCGGCTGGAGATCCAGGACCTTCTCATCGACTACAGCCACGCCATCGACAGCGGGAACTGGGATGCTCTCGACGATGTCTTCACGGCCGACGCATTCATCGACTACACCGCCATGGGTGGGACGAAGGGCAACCTCGAAGAGACAAAGTCGTTTCTCCGCGACGCCCTGCCCCGGTTTGCCAGCTATCAACACCTGGTCGCAACCAGTAAGATCACGATCGACGGAGACACGGCCTACGGGCGGACGATCTGCCACAACCCCATGGTCGCGGGAAAGGGGCATGCCAATCCCCACGTCTTCTTCTGTGGCCTCTGGTACCGCGACCGGTTTGTGCGAACCCCGGCTGGCTGGCGCATTCAGGAGCGCGTCGAGGAGAGGTCGTACATCTACAACCTTCCGGACGACCTCGAGACCTGATCGCAGGTCTCAGTGCCTGCGGCTGCTCAGCTGAGCCGCCGCTGCCTCCCGGAAACGGGTGGTCCGATGAACGGGGTCTTTGTCGATCTTGGGGATGACGTGCTCGCCAATCAGGCGAATGGTTTCGATCATCTGGTCCGTCGTTGCCATCCCGACCCCAAACGCGAGCTGGTCGGCGCCGGCCGACTCCCACCGGCGGCACTGCTCGAGCGCTTCATCCGGGGTTCCCAGAACGAGGCCGGTCGCTTTCTGAGCCTCGAGCTGCTCGGCATCTGGATCGGGGATCAGGTCCGGCCAGCGGGGCACCCAGTCCGGGTGAGGGAAGGTGTCGTGGTAGCGATAGACGTTGCTTTGCAAGTAGGACATCCGGGAGTTGACGGCAACCCGCATCGCCTCCTGCTCGTCTTCGGCGACATATGCAGCCGTCGTGACCATGATGTTGTCGTTGACATAGGCGCCAACCGGTTCGGCGTCGCCGATCTGCTTCTTGTAGGCATCCATGACCGGACCCAGCTCGTCGAAGGACCCGACGGAGAAGCCCAGGACACCCAGGCCCTTCTGAGCAGCCATGGTGTAGCTCGACGTGTTGCCGGCCGCGTACCACATCGGTGGGTGCGGCTTCACCCACGGCTTGGGCAGCACCTTGCGGGGCGGTAGCCGCCAGTACTTGCCGGCGAAGCCGGGATATTCCTCCTGCATCCACATCTTGGGGAATTCGCCGATCGTCTCCTCCCACATCTCCCGGGTCCGGGACAGATCCTCCATGCCCAGCTCGGAAAGGAACCCGAGAATCTCGTGCGAACCGGCTCCCCGACCGGTCCCGAACTCAAATCGGCCGCCGGACACGTGGTCGAGCATGGCGGCTCGCTCCGCCACCTTGACCGGGTGGTTCACCGCCGGCAAGGGATTGAAGATGCCCGACCCCAGATGGATTCGTTCGGTCGCGTGGGCGAGGTACCCGAGGATGACGTCATTCGCCGACAGGTGGGAGTACTCGTCGAGAAAATGATGCTCGACCACCCACACGTACTTGAAGCCGGCCCGGTCGGCCGCCTGGACGACCGCCAGATCGTCCATCAATGCATGGTGCTCGGCATCGGCATCCACCGCCTGCCGAAATGCCGGGGTGTACCCCTGAATGAAGAGTCCGAACTCCATTCCCCCAACCTAGCGGTGGCTCAAGCAACCCGCCTGCCGCCACCCCGCCGGCTAGCCGGACGGACAGCGGCTTCCAGCGCGGCCATGCGGCGACTGATGTCTTCGTTCTGTGTCCGCAGGGCCAGTAGCTCGCTGCCAAGGGCGGCCAGCAGCTGGGGAAGATTGTTGCCGCTCCTGCTGGCCGGTGCGCTCCGCCGGCGAGCCGCGCTCGGTGCCGCTCCGGCTGACGCTCGGCGGGCGGTGGTCGCCGAGCGCCGGGTCGACCGTGGGCGCGGGCTGGAGGTTCGACGAGGGCTGGGGGCGCGACGCGTGCTGGAGGCGCGACGAGGGCTGGACGGCCGCCGAGTGTTTGACGCCGCCACCGCTCGGCCCGCGGCCGATCGACCTGACCCCGGACGGGGAGCCCGGCCCCGCACAGCGATCGAGTAGGTCTGCTTGCCACGTACCACTCTCTTGATCTCGCCGTCTCGTTCCAACCGGGCCAGAATGGCATTCAGAGCGGCGATGTTGTCATAGCCAACTTTGGAAGCCATCTTCGATGTGAGCCCGCGCCCGTCGACACTATCAATGCGACCACCTTGCGACGAGAGGTAATTGAGGATGCGCTCTCGGCGCGATCCGTTGGTCCGCCGAGACCTAGCTGTAGGCATGTCAAATGCTCCATTCGTTCGCGACACCTGAAGGCTAAGCCAACGGGGCGAACCGAACCAAGTTCAAAGACAAAATTCGGTGGTAACTCTCCTGGCTACCACGGCATCACGTTGCCGCCGTTCGGGCGCAGTATCTGACCAGTGACAAAGCTGCCCGCGCCGGAAACAAGGTACAGGATTGCCCAGGCCACATCGGCCGGCAAACCAACCCTTCCGAGCGGCGCGGCGCCGGCGGCCCAGCGCTCGTACTCTGCAAACCGCTCGGGATCAACTTCGCCCCGCTCGTCAACGAAGTGCGGGCGCGAGAAATTGCTCAAGATGATGCCCGGGGCCAGCGCGTTGACGCGAATCCCGAGTGGCGCCGCCTCCGTTGCAAGCGTCTTGGTCAGCATGGCAACCGCAGCCTTGGTCATGGCATACACACCGAGCGTCGGCGCCGGTACGTCAATGGCACCGGAGGAAATATTGATGATGGTCCCCGATCCCTGGGCCGCCATGACCCTCATAGCCGCTTGACAGCCGTAAAACACCCCTTTGAGGTTGATGGCGACGACGCGGTCGAGCTCGTCATCGGTGACGTCCACCACCAGACCGCGACTGGGAACTCCCGCAATGTTTCCCATGACGTCGAGCCGGCCAAATTTCTCCATCGCCCGGGCTACCAACGCCTCGACCTCGACTCGCCGGGTGACGTCGGTCGGCACCGCCAGCGCAGTTGCGCCGCGGGCCTCAGTCTCCTTGGCCGTCTTCCCGGCACCCTCGCCGTCGAGGTCTCCGAGCACGAGTGTCGCGCCCGCGCCGGCAAGAACGTGTGCGGTCGCCTTTCCGATGCCACTCGCCGCTCCGGTGACGACGGCGACCTGCCCGGAAAGATCGAACGCCTGGGCAACGGGGATGTCTTCCCGCACGACTTCCATGCCTGTCTCCTCACTGGCGTGTCGATCGAGGATGATACTTCTGTCTGGCAAAATCGAACCGTGGGCCGGGGCCCACCTGCTCCGACCACCACGATCAAGGAGTCGCTCCTATGGCCAGCCTCCGGTTTGTCCACATCGACGAGGTACCGGCTCGAGAGGTGAAGGCCCAGCAACACGGCGAGCGCCGGGCCGCAATCACTCTGCGCTTTCTGGAGCAAACTCCGGCTCGGGTGTTCATTCACACCCGCTACGATCCTGGCATCATTGTCGAGCGACACGGTCACCGCAGTGATCACGCCATCTTCATCCTCGATGGGTCGGTCTCAATCGGCGACGTGGAATGCACACGAGGCATGCTGGTGATCCTCGAGCAGGGTGCCGAGTTTGGCCCGCTGGTGGCGGGTCCCGAGGGCGCAGAGTTGCTGGAGTTCTACGCCGGCGATCCCGCGCCCGTCCCGGCCGACCCGGCCGCCTTTGCCCGGTTCCTCGAGGAGCGCGGCATCACGCCGGTTGAAACCAGGTAGCGGTCGGCAGGAGCGAGCAATGGAACTCTGGGAAGTGGTGGCTCGGGAGAGCATCCGGGACCTCGTGACCCGTTACAACTCCAACGGCGACTCGGGCCGCTTTGCCCAGGTCCTTGAACTGTTTGCCCCCGACGCGACGATGGAGCTCGTCGCCGACGACGGAGGGGCGCGCACCTACCACGGGAAGGAGGAGATAGAAACCATCTTCACCGGGACAAGGGCCAGGTGGAGCGCGGAAGCCGCCGAGCGGGCTGCTCCCGGTTATGTCCGTCACTGTGTCTTCACCCATCAGATCGACTTCATCGACCAGAGACACGCCCGGGGCCGGAGCTACTTCCAGGTGCTCATGGCTCACGGCCTCGACCATTGGGGCCGGTACGTCGATGAGTACGAAGAGCGCGACGGCCGGTGGCTGTTCATCCGCCGCCGCGTCACGACCGATGGCCACGGTCAAGGAGCGCGGTGAGATGGACAACTCCTTGCGATTGACGCCGGAGGAGCTGCTTACCACGACGCGCGTCGTCCGCAAGCGGCTCGATTTCGGACGTGCGGTCGAGCGGGAGGTCATCGAGGAGTGCCTTCGGCTCGCGGTCCAGGCACCGACGGCCTCGAACCGCCAGGAGTGGCACTGGGTCTTCGTGACCGAGGCGGACACCAAACGGGCCCTCGCCGACCTCTATCGGCGGGAGGACCCGGGCTACCGGCGACTGCCCACACCGGAGTTCGGACCGGATGACACCAGAGCGAACCGGGCCGCGGCGGTCCAATCGTCGGCCGGGTTTCTCCGTGAGCATCTTCATGAGGCCCCCGTGCTGCTCGTCCCGTGCCATCTCGGAAGGGTGGATGATGCACCGGTCGCCACCCAGGCCGCGCTGTGGGGTTCGCTCCTGCCGGCGGTATGGAGCTTTTTTCTCGCCCTTCGCAGCCGGGGGTTAGGCGCAGCCTGGACAACGCTTCATCTCCGGTTCGAAAGAGAGGCGGCGGATTTGTTGGGAATCCCGTACGAAAGGCACACCCAGGGTGGTCTCTTCCCGATCGCCTACACGAGGGGCACAGCGTTTCATCCCGCGCCTCGCCGGCCTCTCTCCGAGATCATCCACTGGGAACGCTGGTAGCGGCCCAGTGTGTTAGCGCAGTGCCTCCGGGTGGCGGGCTTCCACCATCCGCTGGAACCCGTCTTGCCAGCCCACGGCCGGGTGTCCCACCAGCTCGTGCATCTTGCTGACATCGACCGTCACACTCTCGATCGTCTGGTCAGTCGGCTGGAACGACGGCTCGACGCCGACCAGCTTTCCGAGGTAGGTGCACCAATCCTCGATGCTGACGGCGTCATCACCTCCCCAGTTGACGATGGTGGCGGGCACGGACGCGATGTCAAGCATCTTCGGGACCATCGCGGCGACGTCGTCGTCGTGAATCGGGTTGTACAGGCTCGGTGCATCGGTGTGGACGGGGACGGCGTGACGCCCGAGCAGCATCTCCAGGTGCATGGCAGGCCAGCCGTTTTCGCCGTAAGGAACATTGAGTCGTGCGATTGTCGTCGGCAGCTGCAGCTGGCGGGCGCACCACCTCGCCATGGCCTCGGTCGCGATCCGGCAAATGCTGTAGGTCGACAAAAAACTCCAGACCCGATGGTTGTCCCCCAGCGGGTCGGTCTCAACGAAGGCATGATGGCCGTTCGGTTGATAGACCCCGGTCGACGAGCAATGCAGAAAAGCTCTGGCACCGCGGCAGTGGTTCATGAGGCTTCCCACCCCGCCCACGTTGGCGTCCAGATCGACGTCCCAGTTGTTGCTCTTCAAGACAGAGAAGT
>JBPYFF010000145.1:0-2428 GCA_051984455.1 Acidimicrobiales bacterium
ACGACAACGACGCGCTGTCCCGCCGCCCGATCGGACAGAGCCGAGCGGAGGGCCAGCTGAATCATCTTCTTGGGCGTCTTCTGCCGGTAGCTGCGAGGCTTCGGCCCGAGTGCCACACCTCCGCCGGACCAGTGGGGAGACCGCGTCGAGCCCTGCCTTGCCCGGCCGGTACCCTTCTGCCGAAACGGCTTCTTGCCGCCGCCTCTCACCTCGGCCCGCGTCTTGGTGCTGTGGGTCCCGGCGCGCGCCGCCGCCAGCTGGGCCGTCACCACCTGGTGCATCACCGGCACGTTGGGCTGGATGCCGAAGATCTGCTCATCCAGCTCGATGGCACCGAGCACCGATCCTTCGACGTTGCGAACATCGACCGACCGCGCCATCAGTTGCTGTTGCCTTTCACGGCACCCCGAATGAGAACGACGCCGCCGCGGGGTCCCGGAACGGCACCCTTGACGAGCAGCAGGCCGCGCTCAGCGTCGGCTTCGATCACCTCGAGATTGAGGGTGGTGACCTTCTGCGCTCCCAGCTGTCCCGCCATCCGCGTGCCTTTGAAGACCCGGGAGGGAGTGGCGCACGCACCGATCGCGCCCGGGGCCCGGTGGTGCTTGTGGTTTCCGTGACTGGCGCCCTGACCCTTGAAGTTGTGGCGCTTCATGCCTCCGGAGAACCCTTTCCCTTTGCTCACCGCCGTCACGTCCACCCGGTCGCCGGGGGTGAGGACGTCGACCGCGATCTCCTGGCCGACCGAGTACTGACTGGTGTCGTCGACCCGGAGCTCGACCAGCCGCTCGCCCGGCTCGATCCCGGCCTTGGCGAAATGACCGGCCTCCGGCTTGGTCAGCAGCCGGGTCTTGCGGATGCCGTAGGTGACCTGCAAGGCCGAATATCCGTCCACGTCGGCGGTCTTGACCTGCACGACCCGTGCCGGCACGACCCGCACGACCGTGACCGCGATGGCTCGATTCTGGTCGTCCCAGACCTGGGTCATGCCGACTTTCTGGCCGACGATCGCTTTGGTTGCCACGGTGGATCTTTCTTCTCATGCAGGAGAGGGGGCGGTGCCTCACACGCAGACGCTCCGCCCGGACACTTGCCGAACGGAGCGCTCCTTCGGGATTGGCCGCGGGGTCTCCGCCGGAGCGGACACCCGCGGACGTCGGATTTGCGGACGTTGGAGTATAACAGCCAGGCAGGCCGGGACGGCCAAACTGTGAGGATGAAGCCTCCAGGACCGCCGCCGGTCCGGCTCGGGAAACGGGTGGTCGTCGGGGTCGACATCGAGCGCATCGACGCCCGCTTCCGCCTTGACGCCGGCGCGCGGACGGCATTCTCCGAGGCCGATGTCGAGTTCGTGATCGAGGGCGAGGACGGCTGTCCCGCCCTCGACCTGCGACAGGAAGTCGAGGCCTTCCGGCTCGATGGCCAGCCGCTGCCCGGCGAAGCTTTTTCCCCCTGTGACCTCGGCGGAGGCGAAGGAGCGGAGATGAGGGTGATCGACCGACGGTTGACCGCCGGCAGCCGCCACCGCCTCGAGTTGAGCTACTCCCTCGCCACCCCCCGCGCCGTCGACGCGCGGCCGATCGACTGGACGGACGGCGCCCACTTCGATTTCTGGATGTCGGACCTTCATCCCGGCCGCTACCTGGAGATGTGGCTACCGGCGGGGCTCTGCCACGATCGGCTCCAGCTCCAGCTCGAGGTTGAGGTGGTGGGCGGGGCCGGCCCTCATGCCCTCGTGAGCAACGGGTATGAGGTGCGTCTCGGCCCCGACTACTGGCGGATCGAATACCCGGCCCGGTTCAGCCCGCTGTCTCCCATGCTCATGGTGGCGCCCGAGCAGGAGCTGGCTGTGAGCAGCCGCCCGGTCGCGGTCGCCGGCCGGGCCGCGCCGCTGACCCTGCTGACGGCCGCTCATGTCGACGCCGGCGCCGACCTGGCGGCGTGCGAAGCCGATGTCGCCGCCTGGCTGGCCTACAACGCCGAGCGGTACGGGCCGTGGGTGCACGGAGACCGCTATACCGCCGGCGTCTGGGCGGCCGGGCGGGGAATGGAATACGACGGTGCCACCACCGCGTCCGTCAGGGCGCTCGAGCACGAAGTGTTTCACAGCTGGTTCGGTCGGGGGCTCAAGCCGGCCCGGGCCAGCGACGGATGGATCGACGAAGCCTGGGCGACCTGGGCGACCTCGACCCGCCGGTCGGAGGAGGGCCGCTTTGCCGAAGCCGAGCTCGGCCTCGACGAGCCGCCCGTGACGTTGTTCCCCCCCGAGCCGTGGAGCCGGCGCACGCCGGTCGAGGCCTACCAGGAAGGTTCCCGCCTCTTCGCCGGCCTGGCGTTCCTGATGGGTGGTGCCAACCGGCTCCGGCAGGCGATGGCCGGCTGGTACCGGAACAACGCGGGCGGCTTCGTCACCACCGACGGCCTCGAG
>JBPYFF010000146.1:0-4232 GCA_051984455.1 Acidimicrobiales bacterium
GGCGAGGAGGATCTTCCGCATCCGCCGAAGCCGGGAACCGGTCCACCGCGCGCAGCATCGGAAAAAGGAACCACCATCCGATCGATACTCCGACGGTGGCGACCCCGCCAAGCACGACAGAGCCAGAGGTGCCAAGGAGCTGCCCCGTCACGCCCGACTCGAAGGCTCCGAACTCGTTCGATCCTCCGATGAAGACGTTCTCCACTGCCAGGACACGCCCGCGTTTCGCGGCCGGCGTCAAAAGGGGTACGAGCGTGGCCCGTATGAACACGCTGATGGCGTCGGCAGCCGAGAGTGCGACCATGGCGACAAAGGCAATGGCGAACTGCCGTGTCACGCCAAGGACAATCGTGAAGGCTCCGAACACCGCCACGACCGCGAGGAGGGTTCGCCCGACGAATCTGGTGATCGGTCGGACAGCGAGGACAGCGGTCATGGCGCCAGCTCCGATCCCCACCGCGGCTCGAAGCCAGCCCAGTCCGACGACCCCGACACCGAGGCGGTCCTTGGCGATCGCGGGCAGCAGCGCGACCGCCCCTCCGAAGAGGACGGCGAGGAGGTCGAGGGAAATAGCGCCGAGCAAGACAGGCTGGCTCTTCACGAATCGAAGACCCTCCATCGCCTCGTGGACGCCTCCGTGGGACGGGCTGGTCGGATACCCCGTTGACAGCTCAGCTCCCGCTTCTTCGGCCGCATGGACCCGGACCAGCCCTGGCTCAGTGGACAGGTCCGCCGGCCGTTCTCGGTGCGGGGCAGCCCTGACTCGGACCATCATCACGGCTACCGCCATGACGCCGAGGAAGAAGGCGACTGCCGCGAAAGGGAGCCTGACGTCGATCGTATAGAGGAACCCGCCGATGACAGGTCCGGCAATGATGCCGGCTTGAAAGGCGACCGAACTGCGGGCGATGAGCCACGGCAACCGCTCGGGTTCGACGGCGTCGGCCGGCAGTGATCGTTGGGCTGGAGCAGAGAACGCCAGTGCCGTGCCGGAACCGATAACGAGGAGGAAGATCGGCAGCACCGATGTTGGCTTGCTACCGGTGTACCAGCCAAGACCGAGCGCGATCACCGCCTGGATCAAGGCGGCCACCGCAACCAGTCGCCGGCGGTCGACGCGATCGGCGACGGTGCCGCTCACCAGAACGAGGAACAAGGCGGGCGCGAACTCGGCCAGGCCGAGTAGGCCAAGGTCCAACTCGCGGCCGGTCAGGTCAAAAACGACCTTCCCGAGAATCGTCACCTGGCCGAGACTGGCAGCGGAGCTGCAGAAGTCGCTGACGAGCAGGGCGGAGATCGACCAGTCAGTCCGTGCCGGTCCGGCTCGGACGCCGTCTCCCACGGGCTCGACAGTAGTGACTTCAGCGGCAGCGTGTGCCGCCTACACTCCGTCCATCGCGTACCACGTGGCCCAGGCAAACATCGCCCATTTGCGGGCAACGCTCGACAGCGCCGAGCTGGCTGACTTCGTCAACCGCCTCGATTCCGTCAATGCGCTCGCCGATCAGGCACCGGGCTTCATCTGGCGCCTTCAAACCGAGGACGGCAACGCCACGTCGATCCGAGCGTTCGAGTGGGCGACCGGGCCCGGCGTCGGCATCATCACCAACATGTCGGTCTGGGAGTCACTCGAGACTCTTGCGACCTTCGTGTACAAGAGCCCCCATCGAGAGGTCCTTCGGCAGCGGCGGCAGTGGTTTCACCCTGTGGCGGACGCCACGCTCGTGCTCTGGTGGGTGGCAGGGGGTCATCGGCCGTCGGTTGCCGAAGCGGAGCAACGGCTCTTGCGGTTGAGGTCGGCCGGTCCCACCCCGTTCGCCTTCACCTTCCGCGACACATTTCCTCCTCCTGATGCTCTGGAGCTGCCCACGGGGATCAGTGCCCGGCGAGCACGTTCCTGACCAGCACTCGTCCTGTCACCGGCGAGGTCGTCCGTCGGTCGTCTCCGCACGTATCATCGGACTCTCGCGCCGATTCGTCACGTGAAGGGTCCCGCCCGTGCCCATGCGATGGCTGGAGATTCGACGGCACGCGGACACAAAGAAAGGGGCCGACCGGGCGCGCGGTTCCCACCTCTCGGCCGGCGGTGTTGCGCTCGCCCGCCGGGTAGGCGAGCAGACGGGCGGGTTCAGCCTTGTTATCGCCAGCAACGTCCCGCGCACCGTCGAGACGGCAATCGCGATGGGCTTCGCAGTCGACGACACCTTGGACATGGGCGGCGATGTTTGGGCCCCAGCCCAGGCGCAGCTCGGTGACCACCAATACTCCGCGTGGCCGCAGGCCTTCGTCCGCTATGCAGAGATCATTGCTCGAGGCGGGCCCGTCAGTGCCCTGGCCGAACGGCAGCGGGAGCTGTGGTCAGCGGTCGCTGACCGGATTGCAGACGGCGACAGCGCCCTTGTGATTTCGCACGGTGGTCTAATCGAGCCGGGCGTTGTGGCGGCTGTGCGGGAAGGTGCCTATGCCGGCTGGGGAACCGCGCTCGGCCACTGCGAGGGCGTCCGGCTGGCCCACGACGGGACAAACTTCCGCCTGGCGGAACTGCTTCGGTTGGGATGACTGTTGGCGGCAGGTCAGCCGCCGGGTTTCGACGCGGGGCCGGGAGCAGGGTTGAGGGACAGTACCAGCGGCTTTCGGGGCGACTGGTTGAAGTCGAAGTCGTTGGCCAGGTTGCCGAGCTGGGGAACCGTCTCCCGCACCGTCGGCCGGGGATCGGGCCGGCCATCCGTTGCCGGGTCGAGGCGGGCGCCGCCCAGAAAGTCGTCCTCGATGAACTTCAAGAACGCATCGTGACTGAGCGTCTGGTGGTCGATGTACCCCTTCTTGGCGTAGGGCGAGATGACCATGCTGGGGACTCGCAGGCCATAGCCGTTTCCGTCGACGGTAGGCGGTACCACATGGTCGTAGAAACCGCCCCAGTCGTCCCACGACAGGAAGATCGCGGTCGAGCTCCAGTCGGGGCCGGACATGATCGAATTGATCAGGTTGGTCACCCACGCCTGGCCCTCATGGACGCTGGCCGGGGGGTGCTCGGAGTTGGTCTGGCTGGGCGTGACCCATGAGACCGCCGGGAGCGTGCCCGCCTTCGCCGAGCTCAGGAAGTTCCTCACCGGCTGGACGTTTCCCAGCTGACCGTTCTGGTGCACGTCAGTAAACAGGGGCAGCGGGTTCCAGATGCCTGGCGTCTTGTAGCTCTGCGGCTTTTGCGGACAGGTGGCCGAGTCGTCCTCGCAGTCCGGCTCGGTGCCGTCTTCCACGTAGTACCCCCAGCTCACCTGGTGGGCGTGCAGCAGATAGGTGATGTCGGTCCAGGCATTGTTCACCGGTGCAGTTCCGGTGGCGATCGCCCGGTCGACGAAGACCTCTTGCTCAGCGGGGGTATAGGGCCCCACGATCTGGTTCGTGCAGCTGGCCGGATCCGACGAGGTGCACAACGCCGACCAGGCCGAAACCATGTACAGGTGATCGGGCAGGCTCCAGGATGCCACCGGCTCGAACATGTGGTCGTTCAGCACAAAGTTCTTGGCGTAGTCCCAGTAGTTCGGGATCTCACGGGCGTCGTGATACCCCATCACGTCGTTCGAGTTTCCCTGGGCGCAGGCCGGGTCATCAGCGGAACCGCAGCCTTTGGGATTGCGCTCCGCGATCGCGATGAAACCATCCATCTTCCCGCCGTTGACAGCCCTCGTCGCCGCGGCCGCGCCGTGGGCCCCACCGCCATTGACATCGGCCGGGTTGTGGTACGGGGCCTGGCAACTGTTTGTGGCGGGGTCCGGGACGCAGACGGTGAAGTGGCCATTGGACGCCGGAATGCCGTCGGCGCCGGGGTAGGTGCCGAAGTAGTGGTCGAACGACCGGTTTTCCTGCATGATCACCACGACGTGCTTGATCTTGCTGATGCCGCCGCCCCCACTTGACCCCGACGTTGAGGTCGTCGACTTGGTGGCCGACGAGCTCGACGAGCAGGCAGCGGCCGTAATGACAGCCACGCACCCGATCGCGCCAATGGAGAACCTCTGGCGAACGCTCATGTGAGGACGCTACGCCCGGAACCGTCGCCGGCGATCGCGGTCCTAGGGGATGACGGCCGGGTAGTAGTTCTCCGCGCCGATCTTCTTCACGTCTTCGATCCAGCAGCTCTCGTAGATGTCGGTCGGGCCCTGCACGACAGGGCTCACCAGGTTCCACGCCTGGCGTTTGTACGTCCAGTTCTGGGGCTGGAGGCGATGGGC
>JBPYFF010000147.1:0-2567 GCA_051984455.1 Acidimicrobiales bacterium
GGTGTCTCCAGCTCAGCCCGGCTTTTGGGCGTCGTCTGATCGACCCCGATTCCCGTAACCTCGGCGAACGATGGCCGGCACGATCACAATCACCCTGCCCGATGGCTCGAGCCGGGAACTGGCGACGGGCTCGACCGCGGCCGACCTGGCGGCCGCAATCGGGCGGGGTCTGGCCCGGGCGGCGGTGGCCGCGCGGGTTGACGGTGTGCTCACGGATCTCACCGCCCCGCTCTCCGATGGCGTGTCTGTTGCCATCATCACGGCCGACAGCCCTGAGGGCCGGTTCGTCCTCCGTCACTCGACCGCCCACGTGATGGCCCAGGCCGTGACCGACCTCTGGCCGGGAGCCAAGTACGCCATCGGACCGCCGATCGAGGACGGCTTCTACTACGACTTCGAGCTGCCCGGTGGTGCCCATTTCAGCGAAGACGACCTGGCCCGGATCGAAAACCGCATGCGCGAGATCGTCGCCGACGATCAGCCGTTCCGCCGGGAGGAGCACAGCGTCGACGAGGGTCTCGCCCTCTTTCGGGACCAGCCGTACAAGGTCGAGATCATCGAGGGCGTCGACGCCTCCGAAGGTGCGGGCGATGGAGTGGTCAGCGCCTACCGGAACAACGAGCGATTCGTTGACCTCTGCCGTGGCCCTCACGTTCCGACCACGGGAAGGCTCGGACACTTCCGCCTCACCAAAGTGGCCGCCGCCTACTGGAGGGGGGACGAGCACCGGCCTCAGCTTCAGCGCATTTATGGCACAGCGTGGGAATCGGATGGCGCCCTGAAGGACCACCTTCACCGGCTCGAAGAAGCCGAAAGGCGGGATCATCGCCGGCTCGGGGCCGAGCTCGATCTCTTTCATTTCCCCTCCGAGATCGGCAGCGGGCTGCCCGTCTTCCACCCCAAAGGCGGCCTGGTCCGAAAGCTGATGGAGGATCACGCCCGGGCCGAACACGAGCGGGCCGGCTACCAGTTCGTCGTCACACCCCATCTCGCCAAGTCGACCCTGTTCGAGACGTCCGGTCACCTGCAGTGGTACGCCGAGAGCATGTACCCCCCGATGCAACTCGAGGGGGCGGTCTATTACCCGAAGCCGATGAACTGCCCGATGCACATCCTCATCTACCAGCATCGGCAGCGGTCCTACCGGGAGCTGCCGATGCGGCTGTTCGAGTTCGGGACGGTGTATCGCTTCGAGCGCTCCGGCGTGCTGAATGGTCTGCTCCGGGCGCGGGGTTTTACCCAGGACGACGCCCACATCTTTTGTGCGCGCGACCAGCTGGGCGCTGAGCTCATCGATCTGCTGGCTTTCGTGGTTCGCATCCTGCGGACCTTCGGGCTCACCGAGTTTGAGGCCGAGCTGGCGACCCGCCCGGACAAGTTCGTCGGCGATCCCGGCGACTGGGACGAGGCGACCGAGGCCCTGCGGCAGGCGCTGCTGGCGGTCGAGTTGCCGTTTGTGATCGCGGAGGGCGAGGGTGCCTTCTACGCCCCGAAGATCGACGTGCACGTCCGGGACGCAATCGGGCGACGGTGGCAAGTGTCCACTCTGCAGGTTGACTTCCAGTTCCCGCACCGATTCGATCTCGAGTACGTCGGTGCTGACAACGAGCGGCACCGACCCCACATGATCCATCGGGCCCTGTTCGGATCGATCGAGCGCTTCTTCGCCATTTTGATCGAGCACTACGCCGGGGCCCTGCCGACGTGGCTGGCACCTCTTCAAGTTCGGGTTCTGCCGGTCAGCCGGGACCATGAGCCTTACGCCGATCGCGTCGCCGACCGGCTCCGGGCGGAAGGCTTCCGGGCCGAAGTGGCGGGGGCGGAGGAAGGCCTGGGTGCCCGTGTCCGCCGGGGGAAGCTCGAGAAAATTCCCTACATCCTTGTGGTGGGCGACGACGATGTGGCGGCAGGGACGGTCGGGGTCAACGCCAGGGACAACGCCGGGTCGCCCGCCCGCGACGTCCCGGTGGACGCCTTCATCGACCGGCTGCAATCGGAAGTGGTTTCCCACCTCGGCCCGAGAAGCTTGCCGGCGTCCGTGACCTGATGGCGCTCGAGCACCTGTGGGCCGGGTGGCGGGCCGACTTCGTCAATGAAGGGCCGCGACCCGACTGCGTCTTTTGCGCCCTCCTCGAGTCCGGCCGGCCGGATACCGAGACGCACATCCTGTGGCGCCATCCCGAGGGACTGGCCTTTGCCGTGCTCAATGCCTTTCCCTATACGAGCGGCCATCTGATGGTCCTGCCGTCCCGACACGTCGCCAACCTCGAGGACCTCGCCGCTGACGAGTCGGCTGCAATCTGGTCCGGTCTGGCCGGGGCGGTGACCGCCATCAAGGACGCCTACCGGCCCGATGGCTTGAACCTCGGGGTCAATCTCGGTCGTGTTGCGGGTGCCGGTATTCCCGGGCACTTTCATGTCCATGTTTTGCCCCGATGGAACGGGGACACCAACTTCATGACGGCCGTCGCCACCACCCGGGTGATCCCCGAATCGCTGCCGGACACCGACGCCAGGCTCCGCGCCGCATGGTCAGGCCGGTAGCGTCAACCGTGATGGCCGACGAT
>JBPYFF010000148.1:0-2109 GCA_051984455.1 Acidimicrobiales bacterium
GAGCACGCCGATGTCCGACCAGTAACGGATCCTGCGTACGTTGACGGCCGTCCGGCGGGCGAGCTGCCCGATGGTGAGCAGGGGTTCGTCGTCGTTGATCACCCCTGAACTGTGCACCTTCCCACCACTGGAGACTCAACCGGCTTTTCCCCGGCGCAGGGCGGCCGAGCCTTGCTCCCCAGGTTGTTCCTCCCTGAACATCTGTGATGTAATGCATGTGTATATCTTTTGCTATGCATTTAGAGGATCCGCAGGGCCGGATGCCGCAGGGTCCCCTTCTCGATGCCAGGAGGCTTCCCAATCCGGAAGTCAAGCGGCATGAGCGACTGGAGGTGTGACTTGGTAACACCGTCGGTCACGGATCAGGGCCCACAGGACGTTGACACGTCGGCGGGCGAGGGCGAGCACGGCCTGGACGTGGCGTTTGCCCTCAGCGCGTTTGCGGTCGTAGAACTTCCGCGAGTTCGGGTCGGACTGGATGCTGACCAGCGCGGACGTGTAGAAGACCCGTTGCAGACGCCGGTGGTAACGCTGGGACCGGTGAAGATTGCCGCTGACCTGCCCGGAATCGTGCGGAGCGGGGGTGACGCCCGCGAAGGCGGCGAGACGGTCAGCGGTGGGAAAGCCATCCAGGCTGCCGCCGATGCCGACGAGGAGCTCGGCACCGAGGACCGTGCCGATGCCGGGCACGGAGGCGATCACCTCGGCGAGTTCGTGTTCGCGAAACCGGCCCTCGATGAGCTTGTCGGTCTCGGTGATCTTCTCGTTGAGGGCCATCACCTCCTTCGCGAGGGTGTGCACCATCTTCGCGATGGCCGCCTCGCCCGCGACGGCGGTGTGCTGCCGCTCGGCGGCCTCCACGGCCTTGGCCGCCAGGGCCTCGGCGCACCGGACCTTGCGGTTGCGCAGCCAGGTGGTCAGTCTGCGGACGCCGGTGCGGCGCAGTGCCGCGGGGGTCTGGTAACCCGTCAGCAGCGTCAGTGCCCCGGTGGTGCCGAGGTCCAGGGAGCGTTCCAGGGCCGGGAACATGCTGGTCAGCAGGGCTTTGAGCCGGTTGATGGTGCGGGTGCGGTCGGCGACCAGGTCGACACGGCGATCGGTCAGCAGCCGCAGCTCGATGGTCGCGTCGTCGCCGGGGCGGATCGGCTGCAGGTCACGGCGCATGCGGGCCTGGTCGGCGATCACGTGTGCGTCCCGGGCATCGGTTTTGCCCGCGCCGCGGTAGCCGTCGGAGGCCCGGTTGACCGCGATGCCGGGAATGTAGACGAGTTCCTGGCCGTGGTTGACCAGCAGGGAGATCAGCAGGCCGGGTTCACCGCCGGTCATGTCCATCGCCCAGGTGACCGGGGCTCCGCTGGCGAGGTCCAGGACGTCCCCGAGGAGTTCCAGCAGGTCGGGTTCGTCGTTGGCCACCCGCCGCGACAGCAGCGTGTCGCCCTCGGCGTCCAGGACCAGGCAGTGGTGGTGGGTCTTGCCGCAGTCGGTCCCGGCCCATATCCGGCTCATCGTGCTCCAGTCGGTCGTGCTTGCAGTGCGTACCACGGACGACCTCGCCGGCATTGCTCTACGCAGCGACCTGTTCGCACTTCCCAATCGGCGGCCGAGTCGTCGTGGGGAGCCGGGCGGCCAAGCCTGCCAAGCCACGGACGGCAGCCGCATGAAAGCCACACCCCGCTCCCCTGGGTGCCACAACCCTACGAATGGCTGGGGCGAACCCAGAAAGAAGGTAGAGCCGCATGAACGACGGAGAACCGGGTCATGGTGTGACGCGGAACGGTTGATGTGCGACGAGGGGACGTCGCCCTGCTCGACTGCCGGAGCACTGCACGGGAAAGGCCGGCTCCACGCCCTGGGCGTCGAGCCGGCCTCTGCTGTGTTCGGCTGGTCAGTCCGTGCCCGACTCCATCGCGGCACGGTCCAGGAGTTCGTCGTCGTCGGCCTCGCCGCGGGAGGCGATGGCCTCGGCGCCGCCCTCCGGCATGCTGCCGATCAGTCCGGTCGCGGCCGCCTGGGCGGCACCGATGGCGGGGTTGGCGGGGCCGATCAGGCCGAGCCCGGCGTACTGCTCCAGCTTGGCGCGCGAGTCGGCGATGTCGAGGTTGCGCATGG
>JBPYFF010000149.1:0-4027 GCA_051984455.1 Acidimicrobiales bacterium
TAAAGGCGGTGCTCCACGACGGGGTGGCGGTCCACACCGTGGCCCACTTCGGCCGCCATATCCCGGCCGAGCTGCGCACCGCCTTGGAGCTCGGTGCCGCGCCTGGCTTCGACGGCGTCAGCTGCGCCGAGGCGGGGTGCGAGCGGCGCTATCACCTCGAGTGGGACCACGTGAACCCGGTCGCCAACGGGGGCGAGACCAGCTTCGGCAACCTGAAGCCCCGCTGCTGGCCCCACCACCGTCAAAAGACCGAGCGGGACCGGGCCGCCGGGCTCCTCGGTGGCGGCGGCGACCCCCGACCGCCGTGACTTGACAATAGTTCTGGATTTCGTTAACTATTGTGGCCTTGGCTATGGATCTCGACACAGAAGTCGCAGCGGTCTTCGAGGCGCTGGCCGATCCCACGCGGCGCCAGATCGTGCAACTGCTCGGCGAGGGCCAGCGGCGAGCGGGACAACTGGCGAGTGCGGTGTCGACGGCGGCGCCGGCGGTCAGCCGGCACTTGCGGGTCTTGCTGGAGGCCGGGATAGTCGCTGATGAGCGACCCAGGGACGATGCACGGGTTCGGATGTTTCGCCTCCGGCCCGAATCGATGGTCGCGCTGCAGTCATGGCTCGACCAGCTTCAGGCTCACTGGAACGAGCAGTTGAGGTCGTTCCAGCGACACGTTGAAAGGAGGACCAGGGGATGACCAACGGCCGCTCGGTCGCAGCCCAGGTGGACGTGGCAGTGGACGCGAAGACGGCGTTTACCGTGTTCACCGATGAAATGGACCTGTGGTGGGTGCGCGGCCCCATCAACTTCTATGACGCTGCCCGGGCGGTGGCCAGGCGATGCGAGCCGGGCGTGGGCGGCCGGTTGCTCGAGGTCTACGACGACGCCACCGGCGATGCCCTCGAGCTCGGCCGGATCACGGTGTGGGAGCCGGGCGCCCACCTGGCCTGGCAGAGCTCGGTCGACGACGTCTATGTCGACGTTCATTTCCAGCCGAGCGCGGGCGGGACGACCGTCCGCGTGGAAGCGCACGTGCCCCGGGACGGCAGTGATCGGGGCGGGACCTCATGGGTGCGGGTCGGGCCGCGGTGGTTCGGCGCATGGTGCGCCCGCCGCGACACCGCGCCCCGTGTACCGGCCGAGCTCGCCCGGCTCGCGATTGCGGTCTATTACGCAAGGCCGGCGACGGCGGCCCGGTGGCTGGCGGACGTGTTCGGCTTTGAGACTCCGGATCAGTTGCCCCACGACCACGACGCACAGGCGTGGATCGAGTTCCGCGTCGGCAACTGCTCGCTGATGGTGTTCAAGCTTGAAGGCGAACCACCGGACAACACTCCGACCACGCACATGCCATGGGTCTACGTGGACGATCTGGACGCCCACTTCGCCACCGCCAAAGGAAAAGGGGCGACCATTGTCGAAGGAATCCATCAGCACGGCTACCGCGCCTACGTGGCCGAAGACCTCGAGGGTCGCCGGTGGACCTTTGCCCAGGCTCGTCCGACCATGCGGTAACCGGCGGTGTGGGTGCCGGATAGCCAGCTACAAGCCCTACAAGCTGATGACCCGATCCGCCTCTTCGATCAGGCGGGCCACGTCCGGCGGTGCGACCCAGGTGCCGCCCAGGCTGGCCAGATCCTCGTCAGTTGCCCCACGGGCAACCGCGCAGCCCTTTCAGACGTAGACGGGGACCTCATGCTGGCCGGCTTTGGCGAGCAGTTCCCGGACGGGGGGCACCCCGACACCTTGCAGCTGGTCGCGAACGTCGGCTCGCATGAGCTCGGTGGCGTCCCCCGCGAGGACAAGCCCGACGGTGTGGCCCCGCTCGAGCGAGCCGTTCACCGCGAGATGAAGGGGAATGGAGAGCCGGGTCGGATCTCCCCCACCGCTGACGGTCATGTACAGGACGTTCATAGAGAGAGGGTACGTCCCGCGTCACTATCCTGGTCCCATGACCGGTGTCGAAGTGTTTGTGGATCCCAGTTGCCCGTGGGCGTGGATCACCTCACGATGGGTCAAGGAGGTCGGCCCGCAGCGCGATCTCAACGTGACCTGGCGCTCGTACTGCCTGGAGATCCGGGACGACTATGGCGTCGCACCGACAGTGCCCGAGCACCTCCGTGAGACGGCAATTGCGGCGCACGCGGTCTCCCATGGCATGTTGCGGATCTTCGAGGCGGCCCGGGCCAGCGCGGGTGAAGACGCCGTCGACGCGCTCTATACCGAGTGGGGGCGCCGGTTTTTCGTCCGTGACCGGCCGACAGATGCGGAGCTGATCTCAGAATGCGTACGCGGGAGCGGGCTCGATCCGGGGCTGGTCGACGCCGCGGGCGAGGAGAAGTGGGACGGGCCGATCGCGGAGGCGATGGAGGTTGCGTACGAGTTCGGTGGCCCCAAGACGCAGACACCGACGATCGTCGTGCGCAACGATCCCCCTCACGGTTTCAAGGGACCGGTGATGGCACCTGCTCCCACCGGTGAGGCGGCGGTCCGGCTGTGGGACGCGATCCAGGTGATCTCGCGAGAGCCGGGGTTTTTCGAGATCACCCGCCCGCGGAGCAACCCGCCGAGGGCCCCGAAGCTCGGCTGAACCAGCAGTCAGACCGGGCCGACGACGTGGGAGGAGTTGACGGTCAGGGCTCGGCCGGCCGGATCCAGGACGGTGAACGCGGAGTGGATGGTGCCTTCGGTGACCGGCGTGGGGTTCAACCCGGCGTCGCTGAACTGTTGCCACGTCGCGTCCAGGTCATCCACCATGACGTCGAACCCGACCTCTTCAGACCCGGCCTCACCGGCAACGACGACCAGGTGAGTGCCGCCTCGTAGCTCCAGCACTGCGAAGTCGTCGCGCTGCACGACCAGCCTCATGCCGATCGTCTGCCAGAAGGCGACGGCAGGAGCGACGTCGGGAGCCGGGATCACGACGTGGCCAACCCATACCGCAGGCCGCTCGTCAGGCCGCTGGCCGGTAGTGCTCACGTCGCTACCATACCGGCCGCAGGGCGAACCCCGCCGACGCGACCGGGACCACCGAGACCATTCAGCATGCCGGTGATCGCCAGCTTCCACCGGCGATCCATCGATGCCCTCGATGTTCCCAGCCAGCCGGCGGTCTCCTGAGCCGCCAGGCCCTGAGCGAGGGCCAGGAGGACGTGGGCGATATCGGTCTCGTTGCCCTGCAGGATGCCGGCGTCGGTGCATCGGGAGACACTGGCCACGATGAACTCCCTGACCGCGCTGCCTGCCTTCAATTCGGCCGGACCGGGGTCAAAATCGGCAAACGGCCGGGAAAACATGACCTCCGCCAGCACGGGGTTGTCGCGCACGAACCCCCGCACGACCTCGATGACGTGGATCAAATCGGCCCGGGGGTCATCCGATTGCTGGAGCCGCTCCAACCGCCGGCGGAGCATGCGGAACCCCTCGAAGAAGACCTCCCGGACAAGCCCGGCCTTGTCGCCGAAGAGCTCATAGACGGCGGGGGGCGACGTCTCGGCTTCCTGCGCAATCCGTCGGGTTGTGAACCCGGCCACTCCCTCGCTGCTCAGCATGTCCAGGGCCACCTCCAGGACACGCCCTCGGAGCTCAGGGGTGCGCTGCTTCACCCGTGGCACGGCCGGCCCTATTGCGAGTCTGAGCCCGATTGCGTTGCCAGCGCCGCCGTGTCGGTGCCAATCGACACCTTGATGGCTTCGAGGAGCTCCCCCCTGACGCGCAGCTTGCTGGTCGCATGGGCCTTCATGTCGAGCTTGCGGAAGCCGGTGGCAACGGTCCGGGCGGTCTCTTGCAGTTCGGTCGCGGGCACGACCCGGTCAACAAACCCTGCCGTCGCCGCCTCCTCTGGTGCAAACACCTCGGCCAGCAAGAGCGTCCGGACCAGATAGGCCGGTGTCAGCCGCTGCCGGCAGATCTCCACACCCGCCATGGGGATGGTGAGGCCAATTGCCACCTCGTTGGCCGTGATCTTGTAGGGACCGGCGGCACCGATGGCGTAATCGCCGGAAAGAAGGAGAAACATGCCCATGGCGATGGC
>JBPYFF010000150.1:0-3107 GCA_051984455.1 Acidimicrobiales bacterium
CGAGTGACAGCCAGGCTCAAACCCGGCGTCGGATGTGCGGGAGCCGGTCGAGGCGGATGCCGAAGTACGCGTGATAGGCGGCCAGCACCGCCACGTCCTCGGTCAGCTCCGTTTCGGTTCGCTCTCCGTTCCGCGTTTCGATGAGGAGCCGATCGCTCAGCGTGACCCGCCCGGTCTCTGTGCGGAGTGAACAGGTCAGTGATCTGGTGAAGTGCGACTTCGGAGACGTCTGGTGCCACCAGCACATCGGCTCGAAATCGCGGATCCGCCGGGGGCGAAGCTCGACGCGGTATTGGGGCTTGCCATCGAGGCTCACGTCGACATCGCCGTCGGGCGCCTCGGTGACCGTGAACTGCCCGTCGGGATCGTCCTGTCGGGAGCGCTCGTCCAGCCGCAGGGGGTACAGGCTGTGCTTGCCAAACCCGACATCCGCCAGCCAGGGTTCGGGCGTGTCCACCCGGAGCACGAGGTGGTCGAAGGGCGGGCCGAGGTCATCGCCGGCAAAGACCCGGGCGGCCAGCATCGTCACGTCGAAACCGAGGGCGCCGAGCAACAGGGCGAAGCCACCGTTGAGCTCGTAACAGAACCCACCCCGAGTCCTTGCCAACAGCTTGTCCAGCAGCGCCTCTTGGTCGAGCCGAATGACCTCACCGAGGTGGATGCTCAGGTTTTCAAACGGGATGGTGTTGAGGTGGGCGGCGTGCAGACTCCGCAACCCGTCCGCGCTGGGTTCCGCCGGACGAGGCACGTGGATCCGTTCCAGATACTCCGTGACCCAGGGTTGGTCCATGTCGTGCCCTTGACGGAGCTGAGGATCAGCCGTCAGACAGGAACTCGGTGATGGCCTTCGCCAGCGCGGGATTGATGACGACTCCCTCATGATCGCCTTCGAGGACGAGGGATCGGGCGTTGGGCAGGGCGGCGGCCAGGTCGTGGGGGGGCGTGTCCTTGTCGCCGCAGACCACGAGTGTTGGCACCGTCACGGCTCCGGGGTCGAGACCTGCCCCGAGCGATCGCCGTGCTCGTTGAATGGCTGCCATGGCCTTGAGGTCGTTTCCTCTCGCGTCCATGACGCGGCGAATCCGGCGGGTCAGCCGGTCCTCGATCGCACCGGGATCAGGCGCCTCGGCCGCGGCCAGCATGCGGCGGCCCATCTTCGCCCTGGCCTCGGCCGTCTCCGGTGCGGTCCACCTGGCCGCGTCGCCGCCGATGCCCCCGAGCACCAGCCGCCGCAGCCTCCCATCGCGGGCCGCGAAACGAATCGCCGTCCCCGCTCCCATGGAGTAGCCGACCAGGTCGGCCTGGCCGAGGTCCAGCTGGTCGAAAAAGGCCGCCACGTCTCTGACCATGGCGTCGTTCTCGTAGGCAGCCGGGTCGTGCGGCTTCGCCGACCGGCCGTGGCCTCTGGCATCAAAGCCGAGCACCCGGTGTCCGGAGTCAAGAAGCGCTCGCCAGATCCCTGGTTGCCGCCAGTTGCCATCCACGCTGGAAGTAAAGCCATGGAGCAGCACGACGGGAGGGCCCGTGCCTTCCCGGTCGTAGCACAGCTCAGCGCCGTCGAAGCTGCGGAAACGATCGGTGACCAGGCCGGTCGGATGTGAGCCAGTCTCTTGTGACATTCTGTCACCTCCCCCTGTGACACAATGACACCGTGGTGAAGGCAAGCGCAAGGGCCGCTGAGCCGGTGAGGTCCGACAACGCCGAGCGGGCTCGCTTGGGGAGGGAAGACCGGCGGGATGCGTTGCTCGAGGCCGCGATGGCGCTGATCGCCGTCGGCGACGTGGAGGCGGTCTCCATGGACGCGGTGGCAGAGCGGGCGGGGGTCAGCCGGCCGCTGGTGTACAAGCATTTCGCCAACCGCAGTGAACTGCTGGCCGCCGCCTACAAGCGCGAATCCGAGATGCTGTATGCCGAACTCTCAGACGCCGTTACGGCGGTGGACAGCGTCGAGGACATGTTTCGGGCCCTGATCCACGGCGCCATCCAGGCCGAGTCAAAGCGCGGCGCAGCTTGTGCGGCCTTGCGCGCCTCCGGGCTGAGAACGCGGGAGCGACGGCAGGAGCAGCGCCGGCGTGACCGCACAACGGTGAGATATTTCGCGGCAAGAGCGGTCCGCGACTTCGGCCTTGAAGAGCGGACGGCGAGGATCGCGGTCAGCATGCTGCTCGGCGAAATCGAAACGGTGCTGGCCCAGTGGCGGCGCCGGCCGACCCGCGAGAACGCCCAGCTCCTCGAGGACACCTACGTGGGCCTCGTGGTTGGGGGACTCGGACGGCTCGCGCCGGCCTCGTACACGGCCGGCGCCCGCGATGGGATCGCGGGCGGATCGACCCACTACGAAGGAGGCACAGGTGGCGTGGGACTTTTCAACTGACCCCGGGTTCCAGGAGCAGCTCGACTGGGTCGAGCAGTTCTGTCGCAACGAGGTCGAGCCCCTCGACCTCGTGTTCCCCGGCGCAGCCTATTCAAGAGATCCGAGAGCCAAGGCCCTGGCTGATCCGCTGAAGCAACAGGTCAAGGATCGAGGGCTCTGGGCGCTATTCCTCGACGAGGAGCTCGGCGGGCCAGGCTTCGGTCAGCTGAAACTGGCCCTTCTCAACGAGATCCTCGGCCGCTACGGGTCGGCCCCGGTCATCTTCGGGACCGCCGCCCCGGACACTGGCAACATGGAACTGCTGGCCGTCTACGGCACCGAGGAGCAGAAGCGGCGTTGGCTGTACCCGCTCATGAACCAGGAGATCTTCTCGGCCTACTCCATGACCGAACCTCAGGGTGGATCCGATCCGAACCTGTTCAAGACGCACGCGGTTCGTGACGGCGAGGAGTGGGTCATCAACGGCGAAAAGTGGTTCACCAGCGCCGCCCGTCTGGCCGACATTCTCCTCGTCATGTGCACCAACGGGATGTTCGTCGTGCCCCGCGAGACGCCGGGAGTCGAGATCATGGACTACCCGCGAACGCACAATCACGTCCGGTACACCGATGTCCGCGTCCCCCTCGATCACCTGCTCGGGCCCGAGGACGGGGCCAAGGTGCTGGCGCAGCGCCGACTGGGTGGGGGACGGATCCACCACGCCATGCGCACCGTCGCGCAGGTGAAGCGAGCG
>JBPYFF010000151.1:0-5854 GCA_051984455.1 Acidimicrobiales bacterium
GCCGTGGACCTGCCGTTCACGTTCGGCACCTTCGACCGGGAAGGGTGGGCGGAGTTCCTTGGCGCCGGCGCCGGTGCTCAACGGATCTCAGCGATCGTGCGCACCGCGTGGGCGACGTTTGCCCGCGCCGGTGCACCCACGGTCGACTGCGGGTGGCAACCATGGGATCCGGTGCGGCGCACGACCCTCGTCCTCGACGACCCGCCGACGTGCGTCGACGATCCCCTGGCTGAGCGCCGGGCTGTGTGGGCAGCACTCGAGAGAGCCGGCAGCAAACCGACACGATGACGGCAACGCTCGACGGGCGGTGGCGTTCGTGACAGGAGCGCGTTGCGTACGCTTCACCGACGTGGCCGGCCGCGTCCCCGAGGTGCTCGTTCGGCCACCGGCTGAGCCGGACGCTGGGTAACGTGTGCCCGAGGTCCTCGAGTAGTCGAGAAGGAGGCGGTGGTGGCCAGCATCGAGGAACTGCAACGCAATCTGTCGTTCACCACCGGAGGCAAGAGCGTGACGGGACGGGTGACCTTCCTGCCCGAGCCGCAACGGCGGTCCCGCCGCTACCTCGTCATCTCTGCCGACGACCACGTGGTCGAGCCGCCGAACACCTTTGAGGGCCGGCTCCCGGCCGCGCTGGCCGACCGGGGCCCGCAAGTAGCCGAGAAGAACGACGGGACGCAGGTCTGGGTCTTTGACGGCCGGGAGATCCCCAACGTGGGGTTCAACGCGGTGGTCGGCCGGCCGGTCACCGAGTACAGCTTCGAACCGGCCCGCTTCGACGAGATGCGCCGGGGAGCCTGGGACATCAACGAGCGGATTCGCGACATGGACATCAATGGCGTCTACGCCTCGGTGAACTTTCCGTCGTTCCTGCCGGGGTTCTGCGGTCAGCGCTTGCAGCTGACGACTCGCGATCCTGACCTGGCCCTGGCGTCGGTGCGGGCCTGGAACGACTGGCATCTGGAGGAGTGGGCCGGCCGTTACCCCGAGCGGATCATTCCGTGCCAGATTCCCTATCTGCTCGATCCGGAGGTTGGCGCGGCCGAGATCGTTCGCAACGCCGAGCGTGGTTTCAAGTCGGTCACGTTCACAGAGGGGCCACAACACCTGGGCCTGCCGTCACTGCACACGGGTCACTGGGATCCGCTGCTCCGGGCGTGCGCCGAGACGGACACGGTCGTCAACCTGCACGTCGGCTCGTCGGGGATCAGTCCCTCGACGGCCGACGATGCCCCACCCGATGTGATCGGTGTTCTCTTCTTCGGATACGCCATGTTCGCCGCGGTCGACTGGCTGTACTCGCGCGTGCCGGTGCGGTTCCCCGACATCAGGATCTGCATGTCGGAGGGCGGCATCGGCTGGGTGGCCGGACTGCTCGACCGCCTGGACCACATGCTGTCGTATCACGAGATGTACGGCACGTGGGCCGGGATCGAGCTGACGCCAGCGGAAGTCCTGCAACGCAACTTCTGGTTCTGCGCGGTCGAGGACCAGTCCTCCTTCGCCCTGCGGGAGCGAATCGGGGTCGGCCATGTCCTGGTCGAGTCCGACTACCCCCACTGCGACTCGACCTGGCCAGATACGCAGCGGGTCCTCGAAGAAGAGCTTGCCGGGCTTCCTCCCGAAGACGTCGACCGGATCACCTGGCGCAACGCGGCCGAGCTCTACCGGCACCCGGTGCCGGCTCAAGTGCGAGCGGATCCCGACTCCTACTGACGGCGGGGCGGGTCTTCATCATGGACGCGCGGCGCGGCGCCGACCCGGCCGTGGCCCGGCGATACCGGCAACAGGGGTGGTGGGGTAGCCGGACATTGTCGGAAGTCGTTTCCGGGCACGCTCGTAAACAACCGCGGGCGCCGGCGTTCCTTTGCGACGGTCACACGACCACGTGGGCCGACTATGACCGGAGGGGCTCTGAGCGCGCCGGCCAGCTCCGCGCGCGCGGCCTCGGGGAAAGAGAAAGGGTCGCCGTGCTCGTGGCAGACGGCCCGGGGGTCCATGAGTGGTACCTGGGGGCGGAACGGGCGGGGCTTGTCATCGTCGGCATCGGGCCGCGTGCCGGTGCGGCGGAGGTGCAGCACCTGCTGCGACGCACGGCGGCTCGGGCATTGGTGTCCGAGACCGAGGTGTCAGGGCGCGACGTGGCGAGCCTGCTCGCCGGAACAGGCGTTGAGATTCACGTGGAGGCCGGGGGGCAAGGCGGCCCGGCGGAGCCGGGCCCGGCTCAGGCACCGCTCGGTCCGGACGACCTGTGGCTGCTCAACTCGACGTCGGGCACGACCGGCCTGCCCAAGTGCGTGATGCACACCCAGAACCGGTGGATGTACTTCCACCAGCTGGCCGTCGTTGCCGGGGAGCTCAGCTCCGAAGACGTGTTCATGAGTCTGCTTCCTGCCCCGTTCGGCTTCGGACTGTGGACGGCGCACTTCACTCCTACCCTGCTCGGCGCGCCGGTGGTCGTGGTCCGGCGCTTTGCCCCGGGCGAAGTGTTACGGCTCCTGCAGACGCTTCGGGTGACGGTGCTGGCGTGCGTGAGCACCCAGTTCCTTATGCTCCTCAACGAGCCATCGGTGGGTAGCACCGACCTGTCGTCGCTGCGGGTCATGTTTACCGGCGGAGAGGCGGTTCCTTACGAACGCGCAGCACAGTTCGAGGAAGTAACCGGAGCCCAGGTCCTCCAGTTCTACGGGTCCAACGAAACGGGCGCGCTGAGCCGGACGTCGCTCACCGACTCTCGGGACCGGCGTCTGAGAACAGCCGGTCGAGTGATCGACGAGATGCAGGTACGGCTGCTTGACGGCGGGAAAGCCGTCACTGGTGGGGGTGATCTGGGCGAGCCGGTCTGCCGCGGGCCGGCCACATCGCTCGGGTACTGGGATGACGATGACGCCAACGCCATGCTCTTCACACCGGATGGCTGGATGCGCACCGGTGACCTGGCCACCCTCGACGGCGAGGGCTACCTCACTGTCGTCGGCCGCCTCTCTGACATCATCATCCGCGGGGGGAAGAACATCAGCGCCGCACAGGTGGAAGGCATGCTGATGACCCATCCCGATGTGGACATGGCGGCAGCGGTGGCCATGCCCGACGCGGTGTTCGGTGAGAAGGTCTGCGCCTACGTGGTGCCGGCTGGTGCGGCCCGCCCGACCCTGGATCAGCTGATCGCGCACATGCTTGTCAGCGGTGCGGGGAAGGAGATGCTGCCCGAGCACCTGGTCCTGGTCAATTCACTACCGATCGCGTCCGGCGGGAAGGTGGCAAAGGCTCGACTGAAGGACGATGTGCGGCGGCGGCTCGGCGATGGATGAGACCTCGAGGATGCGGCCTACTCCGGGCCCAAAGCCTCAATCTCCGCGATCAGCCGGCCAGCCACCGCGACTGCGGACGGGGGCGGAACTGCGGATCTCGTCATCGGTTGGACCTCGACGGTCGCGATGGTCCCGCCTGCCTCGGGGACAAGTTCAATGCGACACAGGCACAGCGACGGATCGTCCACCAGACCCCGGAGGAGATAGGGCTCGTCTACGACCCGGGGGTCACCGATCGCTGACATGGCCAAGAGCAGCAGCTCGAACGCCTCGACCGGCAGGGCTTCGATGCTGAATGACACCACTGCGCCGTCGTCTGGCGGTCCCGCGGGTGGCGTGGTGATGGCTGCCTGGGCGGGGGAGCTCAGGCTGGCCAACGCCAGTTCCACGGCGCGGTTGATCTCGGCCAGGCGGGTTGCCGCGACCCGCCGCTCGTCCTCATTGCGGCCGACCAGGGCATCGGGGTGAAGGCGCTTGGCCAGCCGGCGGCGCGCCAGCAGTACCTCAGCGGCAGTCGCGCTGCTGGGCAGGCCGAGAATGGCGAAGGGATCCGCCACGCGAGGTGCATCGCCGCCGGTCATCCACCCGACAATAGGCGACATGGGCACCATGCCATCGAGGTGGTCGCCGATGTCCTGAGGCCCGACTACCGTCGCTCGGATGGACGTCGAAGTCGCCATCGTTGGTGCCGGCCTGGCCGGGCTGTCGGCGGCCCGTGACCTCGTTGCCGCCGGCCGCTCGGTCCTCGTCCTCGAAGCTCGCGATCGCGTCGGCGGCCGGACCCTCAACGTCGAGACGAGCGACGGCACACCGCTGGAACTCGGCGGTCAATGGGTCGGACCCACCCAGGATCGCGTGCTGGCCCTGGCCGGAGAGCTGGGGCTCGAGACGTTCCCCACCTATGACGAAGGCGACAACATCGTGCAGTACAAGGGCCGCTTGCGTCGCTACCGGGGTGCTATCCCGAGGCTGCCCGCGCCGGTGCTGGCCGACATCGGACAGGCTCAACTGCGCCTCGACCGCATGGCCCGGCGAGTTCCCCTCGACGAGCCCTGGGAGGCAGCCCGAGCCGAGGTCTGGGATGGTCAGACGGTCGGCACGTGGCTGCGCCGCAATGTGCCCACCCGGGCTGCCCGCGACATGCTGGCGCTCGGGGTGCGCGCCGTCTTCGCGGCCGAGCCGGCCGATCTGTCGCTTCTCCACTTTCTCTCCTACAGCCACGCCGGTGGCCTGCTCGACCGCTTGCTCAACGTCCGCGGTGGCGCCCAGGAGTCGCGCGTGGTCGGCGGCTCCCAGCTGCTCGCCCTTCGGTTGGCAGAACAGCTCGGCCAGGCCGTCAAACTGGAAGCACCGGTCCGGCGGGTCATCCAGGACGGGCCGAACGGCGACGCCGGGGTCACGCTCGAAGCGGACGGGGCGAGCGTTCGGGCGGAGCATGTCGTTGTCTCGATCCCACCAACCCTCGCTTCCCACATCGACTATTGCCCCGGTCTTCCCCCCACCCGGGACCAGCTGACCCAGAGGCTGCCGATGGGGTCGGTGATCAAGTGTATGGCCGTCTATGACGAGCCTTTCTGGCGACGGGACGGGTTGACCGGACAGGCAACGAGTGATGAAGGTCCGGCCCAGCTGACCTTCGACAACTCTCCCCCCTCGGGCCGTCCCGGCGTCCTCCTCGCCTTCATCGAAGGAAACCACGCCCGCCAGCTCTCCCGCACTGCCGAGGATGAGCGCAGGCGCCTGGTCCTCGACTGCCTCGTTCGCTACTTCGGTCCACGCGCCGGGCAAGCCCAGGAATTCCTGCAGCTCGACTGGTCGGCCGAGCGTTGGAGCGGCGGCTGCTACGGCGCCAACCTCGCCCCAGGGGTCCTGACGCAGTTCGGGCCGGCCTTGCGAGCGCCAGTCGGACGGATCCATTGGGCCGGCACTGAATCAGCAACGGTCTGGACCGGGTACATGGACGGTGCCGTGCGCTCCGGCGAGCGGGCCGCGGCGGAGGTGCTCCGCGACAGCTAAGGCGCCCTCCCGGTCGTTGAGGGCTTCTTCTGGGCAACCCCCGAGCTCGCGTTCTAGGGTCACGATATGGATTATCGCCACCTTGGCCGTTCTGGCCTGCTCGTGAGTCCTCTCGCTCTCGGCACCATGAACTTCGGCCCGCAGACGAACGAATCGGACAGCTTCGCCATCATGGATCGGGCGCTCGACGCCGGCATCAACTTCTTCGACACCGCCAACGGCTATGGCGGAGGAGAAACGGAGCAGATCATCGGCCGCTGGTTCGCCCAGGGCGGACGACGCCGCCAGAGAGTGGTGCTGGCCACAAAGGTGTACGGCAACGTCGCCGGCGACTGGCCCAACGACTCGAAGCTGTCGGCCCGCCACATCCGCGACGCCTGCGAGTTGAGCTTGCGCCGTCTCCAGACCGACCACATCGACCTATACCAGATGCACCACGTCGACCGGTCGACGCCGTGGGAAGAGATCTGGCAGGCGATGGACCTCCTGGTGGCGCAGGGCAAAGTGCTGTACGTGGGCAGTTCCAATTT
>JBPYFF010000152.1:0-2220 GCA_051984455.1 Acidimicrobiales bacterium
CCAGGAAGCGGTCGGTCTCCTCGACCGTGGCCAGCTCGTCCGGGCTGACGGTTGAGTACAAGGCGGCGGCGAAGCCGGCGAGGGCAGCCTCGCTGTCAGCGACCGCGCTGTCCCAGTCGTGCACGACCAGAAGCTCGTCGCCCGTCCAGCGCAGATTGTCGGCCAGCCAGTCGCAATGGCCGATCACGGCCTCGCACACGCCCGCCCGCAGCCGGTCACGGGCACAACCGGCGGCCTGGTCGATCCACTCCGGGCCGCCGACCTCGTTGAGATCGACCTCAGCGCCCTCGGGCCGCGGCCACAATCCGGCCTCACCGTGGTTCCACGCCACCCACGACGGCGCCGGATCCAGCGAGGACACATCGGCCGGCCGGGGAGCTAGCCCGATCAGCCAGGCGAACGCCTCAGCGGACAGCTCGGCCGCGTGCTCCGTGCCCGGAAGAACGGCACCGCCGGGAATGTAGGCCTCGGGGGTTGCCTCGCCGTTCCCGAACGGGGCTGGCCCGCCGAGGGGCTCAGGACATGGATAGCCGGACTCGAACATGCGCTGCTGGACCTCGACACACGCCGCTATGCGCGGCGAGGCCGGGCGTACTTTCACCACGACCTCGCGGTTATCTGCCAGGCGCAGCCCGATCACCGTCGACAGGTGGCCGGACCTGAACAGCTCTGCCGCGGGCGGATTGCCGAGATGATCCGTGCACCACGCAGCGAGGCTGGCCGCCTCGACGGCCGGTGCACGAGGTGACATCTGCTCATCGTCACACAGGCTGCCGATGCCCCAGGATCAACGTGACAATGGGTCTGCGGGCCGGGTTGGCTGGCCAGGAAGGGACGGGGCATATGACCAGGATCGGGTTCGTCGGGCTGGGCAATATGGGCGCCCCCATGTGCCACCGGCTGATCCAGGCGGGCCACCAGGTGCACGTCTTCGACGCTGACCCCGACAAGAACGCTGCCGCCTCGCTCGCCGGTGGCTATGCCGCGGAGTCCGCAGCCGACTGCGCGCGCGCCGGGGAACTGTTTTTCACCTCGCTGCCTCGTCCGGACCACGTCCGGGCCGTCATGGCCGATGCTGGCGCGCTCGCTGCGCTGCCGGCTGGCGCGGTGTGGGTCGATCTGACCACCAACCAGATCGATCTGGTCACCAGTCTTGCCGACCGGGCGCCGGACGGTGTGGCGGTCGTCGACTCGCCGGTGACCGGTGCCGTCGATGGAGCCCGCAACGGCAGGCTCACCTTGTTCGCGGGCGGGGACCCTGTCGCCGTCGACCGCGCCCGGCCGGTCCTCGATGTGCTCGGCACCGTGATTTTCTGCGGTCCGCTGGGCACGGGAAACGTCGTCAAGCTGGTCACCAACCAGCTGTGGTTCATTGCGGCCGCGGCTCTTGGCGAGGGCTTCGCGCTCGGCATGCACCATGGTGTCGACCTAAGGGTGCTGTGGTCAGCGATCCGCCAGTCGGTGGGCGACTCCTTTGTCGCCGAACACGACGCACCCTCGATCTTCGCCGGTCACTACGATCCCTCATTCACTCTCGACCTGTGCCTCAAGGACCTCCGCCTGATCCAGGATCTCCAAGACGGCCTCGGCGCCGACCTGCCCCTGACCGACGCCGCCCGCAGCGCGTTCACCCTCGCCGCGCAACGGTATGGGGCCCAGGCCGCTGAACTCCACGTTGCTAAGCGCATCGAAGACGACGCCGGGCTGTCCTTCCGCCTCCCCGGCGACTGGACCCCACCGTGGGAACAGACCGACCCACCTGGATGACCTTGCCGTCCTTAGCCAGCTGGACCGGGGCACTCACGATCGGGACGTCGATGAAGGTGCGGGTCGACATCCGGTCGGCTCGTCACGAGGTGAGCGCCTCCTCGAACGGGAAGGTCGAGAGCAGCTCGGGGCTGTCTGCGGTGAGAAGGACCTGCTGCTCGAGCTTGACACCCTGCCCACCGGCTGGCTCGCCGATATAGCTTTCGACGCAGATCGTCATGTTTTCCGCGAGCTCGCCGTCGTAGCCGAAGGCGTCGAAATCGGCCTCGTGGTACAGGTACGGGTACTCCCCTGTCATGCCGCACCCGTGTGCCGACAGGTAGTAGCGGTTGGCGGCAAACCGGTCCGGGATCCGCCAGGCAGCCCGGGCGTAGTCCCGGAAGGACAGCCCTGGGCGGAGCAGTGCCATGTTGTGCTCGACCTGTTCCCGGGCGATCCGGTACAGCTCCCGCT
>JBPYFF010000153.1:0-3901 GCA_051984455.1 Acidimicrobiales bacterium
AGCTCCACGGAGCGGTTCTCACGCCGACCTGTGACGCGCGGCTGCTGCAGGTGCCTGTACGGTCGATTTTGTGAGTTGCATTCGTTGGGAGCCGACGCCGCCCGTCGACGGACCACCGGAATGACCATTCGGGTCCTCATCGTCGACGATCAAGCTCTCGTTCGGGCCGGCTTCCGGCTGATTCTGGATGGCCAGCCCGACATCGACGTCGTCGCGGAGGCGGCGGACGGCAACGAAGGCGTGCGGCTCGCGCAGCATCACGCCCCTGACGTCGTCTTGATGGATATCCGCATGCCCGCCCTCGACGGCATCGCCGCCACCCGGATCCTCACCCACATGGACACTCCCCGCCCCGTGCGGGTGGTGATCCTCACCACCTATGACCTCGACGAGTACGTCTTCGACGCCCTGGCGGCGGGAGCGTCCGGCTTCCTGTTGAAAGACGTCCCGCCCGAGGACCTGGTGCACGGCGTGCGGCAAGTCGCGGCGGGCGACGGGCTGCTCGCCCCGGGCGCCACCCGGCGGCTCATCGAAGCATTCGCGCAGCAATACCGCCAGCGCGCCGTTGCGCCGTCGGTCGAGTCCCTCTCGTCCCGAGAGCGCCAGGTGCTCGAGTTGATGGCGCGAGGACTGAGCAACGGCGAGATCGCCCACGACCTGTACTTGAGCGAGAACACCGTCAAGACACATGTCACCCACGTCCTCGACAAGCTGGGCCTGCGCGACCGGGTCCACGCCGTCATCTACGCCTACGAAGCCGGCGTGGTGGAGCCAGGAACGCCGGGTACGTCCGGAACGTCCTGAACGTCAGGAATGCCGGAGACGCCCGGTCCGCCCGGACCGCCCACTTGAACGCCGTCTCACGGGCGAGGATGGTGGCATTGACGCTCGCCACGCGTCATGCTCATCCAGATGCGTCCCGCATATCCCCGGCACTTCAGCCAGCGGCGACGGCGGTCGCTCTGGTCTCGTTTTGGCAAGGTCGCGATCGTCGTCGGTCTCGTTGTGGTAGTGGCCGGCGTCGTCTTCCTCATCCAGGTGCAAAGGCCGGTCCCGGCTCTCGCGGTTGAGCCGGCGGTTCCGGTCGGACTGAACACCCCCGGGGCTCCCCCAGCGATGCCCTGGCCATCGAGCGGCGAGGCCGCCGTTGATGTGCCGTCGCTGGGAATCCTCCCCGGCCCCGGGAGCGACAGGCCCGTACCGGTCACCAGCCTGGCCAAGATCATGCTGGCCTTTGTCGTGCTCCATGATCACCCGCTGACAGGAACAGCGGACGGGCCCGGCCTGACGGTCACGCCTGCCGATGTGGCGCTCTATCGGTCCGAGGTGGGCCAGCAGCAATCCCTTGTGCGGATATCGGCCGGTGAGGTGCTGACCGAACGCCAGGTCCTCGAGGGTTTGCTGGTCGGCTCCGGCAACGACCTGGCCAGCCTCGTGGCCCGCTGGGACAGGGGAAGCGACGCAGGATTGGTGGCGGAAATGAATGCGGCCGCGGCGCGGCTGGGCCTCACCCACACCCACTACAACGACGCGGTTGGACTCGACGCGGCCACGGTGAGCACTCCTCCTGACCAGTTGCGCCTGACAGAAGCGGCGATGGCCGACCCCGCCTTTGCCGCCATGGTGGGTCAACCGAGCGTCACCTTGCCCATGGCGGGAAGCGTCGCCAACTTCAACACCCTGCTGGGGCAGGACGGGATCGTCGGCGTCAAGACCGGGGCCTCGACGGCGGCCGGGGGTTGCCTCTCGGTCGCGGCCATGCGCGTCGTGGGCGGGCGGCCCGCCCTCGTCTATGCCGTGGTGCTCGGTCAGAACGGCACCATGCCCGTCCAGGTCGCGCTGGTGGCCGGCAAGGCGCTCGTCGATGCCGCCGGCTCGGCGGTGAAAACGACCACGGTCGTGCCTGCGGGTACTGCCATGGCGACGGTGGTCGTGCCGTGGGCACACCGTGTCACGGCAGTCACCGCGTCGGACGCCCGGCTGCCGGCCTGGGGCGGCCTGCCCGTGGTCCTTCGGTTTCAACCGGCCCGGCTCGGACGATCTCTGGCCAGCGGAGTCCCCATCGGGACCTTGACCGTCAGCGTCAACGGCAGGCAAGTCCAGGTGCCGGTGGGCGTCGGCCATCCCATCTCGGCCGCTCCTCTCAGCTGGCGATTACGCCGGATGCCATGACCGAGCCCTGATCCCGGCAGGCCGGGAGTGACGTAACGTGGGAACGTGGCAGTCGCCGACGAGGGAGGTTTGCCATGACCGACAGCCGACGGGCAACCCTTGGGCGGACCGTGGACCTTGGACGGGTCGCCTCTATCCCTCCCCGGAAGTCCGTGGTTTCAGGCGACCAGCCGGTTGCTCGTGATTTACTCGACCGCGGGCAGATCCTCACGTTCATCACCATGTGGGTCGTGGTGGTCTTCATCGCCAGCGCCCTCGAGCCTCCCCCGGCCAATCCCAACGCGGCACCGGTCCTGGCTGCCATCCTCACGACCCTGTTCATCGCCGGAATGGGGGCGACAGCGCTCCTGGCGTTGACCAGGTCACGATCCCGGACCGCAATGGCTTCGCTCTATACCGGTGCGGTGGCTCTCGCCATGACGATCGCCTGTCCAGCCGTCGGCCATCATCACCTGGCGCCGTGGTGGTTCGCCCAGCTGGCTGTCGTCATGGCACCCATCGTCTGGAGCCTCGGCCAGCTCAGGATCGCACGCTCCCGGGAACTCTGACCCTCAGGGTTCGGGCGGCTCGTTGGGGTACGAGCGCAGGCCGCGCACGATGAGGTCGAGCATGACGCCGTAGAGACGGGCCGCATCGGGGTCGATGAGGGCGACCTGGGCAAAACCGTCAGAGGTGATGCCGAAGATACCGGCGAGGTCGTCGCTCGACAGGGGCAGCTTTTCCCCGGCTTCGGCCGCGTGTTGTTGCAGGTACTCGGCGAGTTGCTGCCGGTTCACCCTGGAGAACTCGAGCGCCCTCGCCCGAGCGTGGGGGTTTCGCATTGCGTGCAGAAGGAACTCCAGCATGACAATCCGAAACTCGGCGTCACGGTCAACCATCGAACGCCAGTGTTCGGTCACCTCGCCCACGTCGGCGAACTCGCCAATCGGCTGGGAGACGCCCGGTACCTCGTCGAACTCCGCGAAGGTGCGCTCGTTCAACCGGACGCACACCTCGTGGAGCAACTCTTCTTTGTCCTGGAAGTGCTTGTAGATGGCGCCGCGGGTGTAGCCCGCCGTCTCGGCGATCTCGTCCAGAGACGCACCGTGGAAGCCCCTTCGGGCGAAGACGGCCGCGGCCGCATCGAGCAACGCCTCCCGGGTGCGCTGCCGGCGTCGCTCCGGGGTCCAACGCTCCACTACCACCCTCCTATCATGGCACAAAGGAGTAACACCCTTGACACCAAGATACGAGAGCGTATCTTAGTGTCATGTCCGTCACGGAAGCCGGCCGGGCCGCTGACCGAGCAGACATCTTGAGCGTGACGGGTGTCAGCAAGCGATACGGGGCCCGGCAGGCGCTGGATCGAGTCTCGCTCCGGGTTGCGGCGGGCGAGGTGCTGGGCTTGCTCGGGCCCAACGGCGCCGGCAAGTCGACCCTGGTCTCCATCGTCGCGGGGGTGCGGCGGGCGGACTCGGGCGAGGTGCTGGTCGACGGCATCGAGGTCGCCCGCCATCCCGCATCGGCCGCCTGGCGCATCGGCCTCGGCCCCCAGGAGACCTCCCTGTATGAGGTGCTGACAGTGGGGGAAAATTTGGCCTTCTTCGCGGAACTCGTCGGTCTCGGGCGGCGAGCGCGTGCGGCTCGGATCGAGGAACTGACGAGTGCGTTTCAACTCGGCCCGCTCATTGATCGACCCGCCTCCCAGCTGTCCGGTGGCGAGCGGCGCCGCCTGCACACCGCCATCGCG
>JBPYFF010000154.1:0-4206 GCA_051984455.1 Acidimicrobiales bacterium
GGGCGAGGCGGCAGGACGCGTGTCACGAGGGCCGCCCCAACCACCGCGATCACGGCGGCGACGCCGACGCCGACTTTGAAGCCGTGAAAGAAGGCGTTCTGGGCGGCATGCACGAGGGCCGCTCCCGCGACCGGGCTGGTCCTGGCCAGGGCGCGGCCGCCCAGCAGCGCCGCCCCGACCGACTCTTTGGAACGGGCGTACAGGTCGGCTGGGACACGGGTCGCAACATGCGACGCCTGGATGGCGTGGAGGTACAGCGAGGCGAAGATGCTCCCGATCACGGCGACGCCGAGCGTTCCTCCGAGCTCCCGAGTGGAGTCGTTGACTGCGGAGCCGACCCCGGCCTTTTCCTTGGGAACCACACCCATGATCGCCTCGGTGGCGGGCGCCGTCGCCAGGCCGATCCCGGTGGCGGACACGAACATCTGACCGACCATCTCCAGGTAGGGCGTGTGGGTACTGGACCGGGAGATCCAGGCGAACCCGACGCCCATCATCATCAGGCCGGCGCCGACGACTCGGTTGTTGCCCAACCGCAACGCCAGCCTGGGACCGTAGGTCGATGCGGCTCCCATGCTGAATGCCACGGGCAGCAACCGCACGCCCGTCCCGAATGGGCTGAAGCCGTGCAGGAACTGGGCGTAGGCGGTCCACAAGAAGATGAAGCCGTAGAGACAGAAGAAGGCCACGGTGACCGCACCGCTGGCGGCCGAGAATCGCAGGTTGGTGAACAGGCTGACATCGAGCATGGGTTCGTCGACGTGCTGCTCCCACCTGATGAACACCGCCAGGATGGCGGCGGCGACCAGGAAGCCGGCCAGGCTGGCCGGCGCGCTCCAGCCCCGGACGGGGGCCTCGATGATGGTGTAGACGAGGGTGCCGATGGCGAGCGTCGACAGCGTGAGCCCCAGCCGATCCTGGCGGGGAGCGGCGGGGTCCCGTGAGGTCGGTGCGACGATTCCGATCAGGACGATCCCGGCTGCGGCGGCGGGGGCCATGGCGAGAAAGACGCTCCCCCACCAGAAGTGCTCGAGGAGCCAGCCGCCGATGATCGGGCCGAACGCGACGCCCATGCCCACAGTCGCTCCCCACAGGCCGATCGCCTTGGCGCGCTCGACCCGGTCGGTGAAGACGTTCGACAGGATCGACAGTGTGTTGGGAAACACGATGGCCGCGCCGAGGCCCATGACGGCGCGGGCGGCGATCAACTGACCAGTCGTGCTGCCAAATGCTCCCGCAGTCGTCCCGGCCCCAAAGATCGCCAGACCGGTGATCAGCGCGCCCTTGCGACCGAACCGGTCGCTGAGGCTGCCGGCGGCGAGCACGAAAGCACAGAACGCCAGCTGGTACGCGTCGACGACCCACTGCAGTCGGCTCGTGGACGCCCTGAGCTCCCGCACCAACGACGGCAGCGCGACGTTGACGATGCTGCTGTCCACGTTGATGGCAAAGACGGCGACGCACAGGACAGCCAGGACGGCCCACCGTCGATCCAATCCTGGCCGCTGCCCTACCAACTTGAGCTCGGAACTGGTCATGATGCTCCTTGGGGTGGGTTCGCGCGGGCGGTCGCCCTGCGGACTACTAAGACCTGGATGCCGGTAGGAAATGACCGCGGTGAGTTTTGGGCGGGCCGAGAGTCCTATAAGCAGGCACGAGAAAAGGAGGACCTGCGATGTCGGTTGAAGACCTGTCAGGCACCACCGCGATCGTCACGGGCGCCAGTCGGGGATTCGGACGTTCCGTCGCGACCGCGTTGACCGCGATCGGCGCCACCGTGGTGGGCTTTGCTCGTGATTCGGCCCACCTTGCCGAAGTGAAGTCGGAGCTCGGGGAGTCGTTCATCCCTGTTGCCGGGGATGCCGCGGATCCGGTGATGGCTGGTCAGCTGATCGATCGGTTCCGACCCCGGGTGCTGGTTCTCAACGCCGGCGCCACGCCGTTGACCAGGCCGATCCAGCAGCACACGTGGGAGACCTTCTCCCGAAACTGGGACGTCGACGTGAAGCACGTCTTTCATTGGGCTCGTGAGGCGTTGCTGGCGCCGCTGGAGCCGGGCAGCGTGGTCGTCTCGCTTTCCAGCGGGGCGGCGCTCAAGGGGTCACCGCTCAGCGGAGGCTACGCCGGAGCGAAAGCAACGATCCGGTTCATCAGCTCGTACGCGGCCGAGGAGTCACAGCGTCTCGGCCTGGACATACGATTTGCGTCCGTGTTGCCCCCACTCACGCCGGGGACCGAGAAGGGAACGGTGGGCGTCTCTGGCTACGCCAAACGACAGGGAGTCGACGTCGAGACGTTCATCGGGAGAATGGGGACGACACCTGGTCCTGACCAGGTTGGGAAGTTGATCGTCGAACTCGTCACCGACTCGTTCTATGGTCCGCGGGCATATGTCATCAACTCGGCCGGCCTCAGCCTTGTCCCCTGACGACCTGCTCGAGCAATCCCGGCGCGAGTTGACGGGATACTGCTACCGCATGCTCGGTTCCTCGTTCGAGGCAGAGGACGCCGTGCAGGAGACCCTTCTTCGAGCCTGGCGAGCCAGCGAGTCGCTCGAGGATCCTGCTGCCCTGCGGGCCTGGCTCTATCGAATCGCCACCAACGTGTGCATGACGATGCTCGACGGCCGACGGCGCCGTGCGCTCCCGATGGACCTGGGCTCGCCGTTGCCACCGACCACCCCACTCGGCGCACCTCTTACCGATGAAACCTGGATCCAACCGATGCCGGACAGCCGGTCTCTCGATGGCGATGCCGACCCGGCTGACTTGGTCGTCGCCCGCGAGTCGCTTCGGCTGGCGTTTGTGGCCGCTCTGCAACGCCTCCCGCCCCGCCAGCGGGCCACGCTCATCCTGCGTGACGTGTTGAAGTGGAAAGCTGCCGAAGTGGCCGAGCTGCTTGACACGAGCACGATCTCGGTGAACGGGCTCTTGCGCCGCGCTCGGGCCGCCCTGGCCTCGCTCGATCCAATGGCGTCGCAGGACGTGGATCCGACGGAGCGGGAACGGGAGCTCCTGGATCGGTACGTGGACGCATTCGAACGGTATGACATCGCAGCGCTCGTCTCCCTGCTACGAGAGGACGCCGTGTTCGCCATGCCGCCTTTTGCCCTCTGGTTGCAAGGGAGGACCGATGTGCGCCACTTCCTGCTTACGCACCAGCACGGGTATGCAACACTCGTACCGATCGAAGCGAACGCCTCGCCGGCCTACGCCGTCTACCACTTTGTTCCTTCGACCGGTCGATCGGAGGCCTTTGGCATCCAGGTCCTCGAGTTGACCACATCGGGAATCTCGACCGTCCAAACGTTCCTCGAACCAGGCCTCTTCTCATTGTTTGGGCTGCCTACGGAGATCCCCGTCAGTGGGGGCTGATCCCGGGGAGCACTCTATTCTGATCACGTGTGACGTCGAGTTGCGCGGTGTGTGCGACCTGGCCGCGATCGCCGCGCTGGCCCGTCTCAGACTGGAGGCGGACCGGCTGGGTTGTCAACTCCAGGTCTCCGGCGGTTCCCAACAACTGGTGGACTTGATCAGGTTTGTGGGGCTGGACGAGATCCTTCTGACGCCGCGGCCCCAGGGCCACGGCGATGGGAGTGCGTAGCCGATCGGCTGGGTTCGATCTGGTGAGCTGATCGTTGTCGGGAGCGCCGGGCAACGAGCCGGTTCTCGCGTCCTCAAATCAAGCGCCCCGAGGGATCACCTTGCGCCCTTGAGGGTCGGGCTGACATCGGCGGTCCATTGCCGGAACGCCAGCGCCTGCTGAGCAGCAGCGCTCTAGTGATCAACAAGCCCTGGGACCTCAACATCCGCTCCCGGCTCGAGCACCTGCCCGAGCTGGTGGCCAAGGCTCGCCAGGTCAACCATCGTCTGCTTATGATCGAACGTGCCGGCCAGAGCTGTGCCATCGGCTCTGCGCTGCTTGAGCGCATCCACGAGCCCTACCTACGAGAGGGCCAACGACCAGGAGCCTTCCGGTTCGGAGATGTACGCGCCATCGCCCTGGCCGGCGCCTTGTGTTGTGTTACCGACGCGGGCTCGGCTGGAGGGGGTCGGCCGCGGCCTGATCATCGGCGGCGGCGACCCTCACGGTGGCTCGGCTGCATCGCTCCCTGTTGTGCTGGCAGGAGGGCGTTGATCATGGCGTCAGCAATGAAGCGACCGTACTGGACGAGTGGCATACCCCGGCGAAGTACGAGCAGTTCGT
>JBPYFF010000155.1:0-11639 GCA_051984455.1 Acidimicrobiales bacterium
GCCATCGACGGTCGACGGGTGGCGGTCTGCGCCTACGACTTCACCGTGCTGGCCGGCTCGATGGGGCAGATAGGGGAAGAAAAGACCGCCCGCATGCGGGAGCTGGCGTTGCGTCAGCGGATCCCGATCATCTGGCTGCTGGACTCGGCCGGGGCGCGGATCCAGGCGTCAACCGGGTCGACCTTTGCGGGCGCGGGCGCGCTGTTTCGCGAGCAGGTGACGTTGAGCGGTGTTGTGCCTCAGGTGGCGGCGTTGCTCGGCCACAACGCGGCCGGGACAGCGTACATACCGGCCCTGGCCGACTTCGTTCCTATGGTGAAGGGCACATCGTCCATGGCGCTCGGTGGCCGGCATCTGGTGAAGGCGGCGACGGGCGAGGACGTGACCGAGGAAGAGATGGGCGGTTCCGCCGTGCACACCCGGATCTCCGGGGTGGCCGATCTCGAGGTGGAAAGCGACGAGGAGTGCCTGGCGACGATTCGCAGGTACCTGTCGTTCTTTCCCAGCAACAATCAGGCGCCCCTACCGGTCCACGAGACCAGCGATCCCCCGGACCGTCGGTGCGAGGAACTGTATGACATCGTGCCGACCGCGCCCCGGCGGGCCTACGACATCGAGAAGGTCATCACGACCATCGTGGACGACGGCGAGTGGTTTCCTGTCAAGCCGGGGTGGGCTCGCAACGTCGTCACCGGGCTGGCCCGGTTCGAGGGCCATCCGGTCGGGATCGTGGCCAGCCAGCCCAAGGTGCTCGGTGGAACGCTCGACGTGAACTCGGCCGACAAGGCGGCCCGCTTCGTCTGGTTATGTGATGCTTTCTCGCTGCCGCTCGTATTCCTCCAGGACGTGCCCGGTTTTACCGTCGGCTCGGCGGTGGAGAAGCAGGGGATCATCCGCCACGGGGCCAAGATGCTCTTCGCCGTCTCGGAGGCGACGGTTCCCAAGATCAGCGCCGTCCTGCGCAAGGCCTACGGCGCCGGCTACTTCGTGATGAACGGCACCGCCTACGAGGCCGACTACATCGTGGCGTGGCCCACGGCCGAGATCGCGGTCATGGGCCCCGACGGGATGGTCCGGATCACCATGCGGAAGCAGCTCGAGGAGTTCCCGGAAGGCGCCGAGCGGGATCAGGCTGCCATCTCGATGGCGGAGCAGTTCCGTAAGAACATTGACCCCTACATCGCAGCCGGCCATGCCCAGATCGACGACGTCATCGACCCAGCCGACACCCGCAAGGCCATCTGCCAGGGCCTTCGCGTGGCGGCGACCAAGGTCGTGCAGCGCCCCTGGCGGAAGCACGGCGTTTTGCCGGTGTAGGCGCCTCAGAGGGGCGAGGGCGAGGCTGACTCCACGGTTCGGTCCCGGGGCCGCGAGACTGAGGCTGGCATGAGGTTGGCATGAGCACGCAGCATCTCGTCGCCCACTCGCCGCTCGGCTTCGTGGTGGCGTTCGGGGCAGGCATGGCGTCGTTTCTCTCGCCGTGCGTGCTGCCTCTCGTGCCCAGCTATCTCTCCCTCATGTCGGGCGTGGGAACGAGCCAGCTGGCGGTCGCGACGAGGACGGACCAGCGGCAGTTGCTGCGGGCCACCTTGCTGTTCGTCGCCGGTTTCACCGTCGTGTTCGCCGCCTTCGAGGCGGGGGCAAGCACCCTCGGCCACGCCCTTCAGAACCACCAGAAGGGACTGAGCCAGGTCGCCGGCGTTCTCATCATCCTGATGGGACTGATCTTTGCCGGACTCATCCGCCCGGCGTTTCTACAGCAGGAGCGGCGGCTGCACGTTCTTCCCTCGCAGCTGGGGGAGTGGGCCGCACCTGTGATGGGCATGGCGTTCGCGTTCGGGTGGACGCCCTGTATCGGGCCAGCACTGGCCGCGGTCCTCGCCCTGGCCCAGGACCAGCACACTCTGGCCCGGGGCGAGGCGATGCTGATCTGCTATTCGCTCGGCCTCGGCGTCCCGTTCGTGATCTCAGGTTTCGCGTTCGCTCACGTGAGCGAGCTGTTCGGCTGGTTCAAGCGTCATCTCCGCGTCGTCAACCTGGTCTCGGGCCTGATTCTCGCGGGACTGGGTGTCCTGATGCTGACCGACACCCTCCACTACCTCTCGTCCTGGTTCATCCACCTTCCGGGCCTCAGCCACCTGTCGCTGTAGGCGGACGAGGTGCCCCGACCTCGTTCTGGGGAGACTTGTGTACCGCCCACGGTCGACTTCTCTCCCCAGAGTGCTTTGGGGAGAGTTGTCGCCCCCCCCACTGCGCCATTGCGCCGGGCCTGGATGGAACATGGCCTCCGGGCGCCGGTAGCGTGGTTGCCGTCTTCCATGGCCTGTGCCATCCGCCTCCGGTCTGCAGTTGCCCTCCTCGGAGGGTTTCCCGTCCTGGCTGGCGTCGACCTCGACGTTGCCGAGGGCGAGATCGTTCTGCTCCAGGGCCCCAATGGTGCCGGTAAGACCAGCCTGTTGCGGGCGTGCGCCGGCCTCATTCCCATCGTGTCGGGAACGGTGGACGTGCTCGGACACGACCTGGTGGCTGACCGGCGTTCGGTGCGGCGGAAAATCGGTCTGCTGGGCCACAGCACCTCGCTGTACGACGACTTGACGGTTGAGGACAACGTGATCTTCGCCGTGAGGGCGGCAGGGGGAAACCCCGCCGCCGTCGGTCCCGCCCTTGAGCGGCTCGGCCTCGGCGGCCGACAGCCTCGCGTCACGGTCGCGCGGCTGTCGGCCGGACAGCGGCGCCGGACGGCCCTCGCCGTTCTCGTCGCTCGAGAACCTGCCCTGTGGCTGCTCGACGAGCCCCACGCCGGGCTCGACGCCGAGCATCGTGACCTGCTCGACACCCTCGTCCGCGACGTGACCGGCCGAGGCGCCACGGTCATCCTGGCGTCGCATGAGCGTGATCGTGCCGCACCACTGGCGGCCCGCATCCTTGCCATGAGCGGAGGCATGGTGATCGGCGGCGTGGTGAGCGGTCCTCTCGGGGATCGACCTGCCGACCAGGAGCAGGTGCCGGAGACGGTTCATGTGGCGTGACGCCGTCCTGGTGGCCGGCAAGGACCTGCGAATCGAGGCCCGATCCCGGGTAACCATCAACCAGGTTGCTCCTTTTGCGGTCATCGTGTTGGTGCTCTTTGCCTTCGCCCTCGATCCAGATCGTGGGTTCCTGTCCACCGCCGCGCCCGGGTTGTTCTGGGTCGCGGTGCTGTTCTGCTCGCTCCTCGGCGTGCAGCGGAGCTTCGCGGTCGAGACGGCTGACGGCGGGCGCGACGGTCTTCGACTCTCCGGGCTTGACCCGGCGGGCATTTTTCTCGGGAAGGCGGCGGCGGTCGCACTTCAGCTCGGTGCCCTGGAGGTCTTGCTCGGCATCGGTATCGCGGTCCTGTACGGAACGACGGTGCAAGGGGTCGGACTTCTCCTCGCCGCCGCGGTGGCCGCGACCATCGGTCTGGCGGCCTGCGGTACCGTCTACGGGGTTTTGTCGGCCGGGTTGAGGGTGCGGGAGACGCTTCTTCCACTCCTTCTGCTCCCGGTCGTCGCTCCTGTCCTTGTTGGCGCCACCCGAGCCTGGGAGGTTGCGTTCGGCCAGAGCCTCGATGACGGCTGGAAATGGGTGACCCTGCTTACCGTGTTCGCGGTCGTGTACGTCATGCTCGGGATCCTGGCGTTCGGGGCCCTGCTGGAGGAATCATGAGTCCCGGCACCGGTAATCGGACCACCCGAGTGCTCGGCCTGGCCGCACTGGCCACGGCGGTCACGGTGGTCGTGCTCGGCCTGGTGGTGACGCCTCCCGATGAGGTTCAAGGCGACCTCGTTCGGCTCATCTATGTCCATCCCGCCGTGTCCACCTGGGCCTTCGTCGCGTTTGGCGTCACCGCCCTCGCCAGCCTGCTGTATCTCTGGCCGGCCACCCGTGGCCGATTCTGGGACCAGGTGGCCGGCTCGTCGGCTGAGATCGGCGTCGTGTTCTGCGCCCTGAGCCTGGCGACCGGCTCGATCTGGGGCCGGCCGGCATGGGGAGTCTGGTGGACGTGGGACGCTCGGTTGACGCTTACCGCACTTCTGTGCGCTCTCTTCCTCGGTTACCTGGCCCTGCGCCGCACTGGCGGACCTATCGAGAGCCGGGCCAAGCGTTCAGCCATTGCCGGCGTCCTTTTCTCCGTTGTCGTGCCCATCGACCACTATGCGACTGACTGGTGGCGCACCCTGCACCAGCGGGAGACGATTGACCCATTCCACTCGCTGCACATCCACGGCACACAGCTGTGGACGATGGTGCTCTCCTTCCTGGCCTTCGGGCTGATCTACGCCTGGCTGTTGATTCACCGCTTCCGCCTCGAGCAGCTCGAGGAGCGAACGGAAACCGAAGGCCTCGAGCTCGCGCTCGCGGCCCGGCGAGCCGAGGGAGGTGGCGGCCACACGGCAGCGGCCCCGCACGCCACGCCGGTCGGGGCGGCATCAGGTGAGGCGAGTCAGCAGTGAGCGAGATGGGCTACGCGTATCTCGGTTACGCCGTGACCCTGGCTGTCCTCGGGGGCTACGCAATCCGAGTGCTCGTCCGCGGTCGCAGGTTGTCACGGTCGCTGCCGCCAGGGGAGCGAACATGGCATTGACACATGCCCCCGACGACGCAGAGGAGTCGGTTGAGTCTCACGAAGTTCCAGTCGTATCCCGGCGGGCCACCAGGCCGCGACTGCTGCTCGGAAGCCGGCGCCGGCAGTTCATCGCCTTTGGGGTGATTGCGGTCGCGCTCGGATTCCTGATCTTTCAGGGCCTCGGCAATGCGACCGTCTATTTCAAGACCGCCGATGAAGCGGTCGCCCAGCGGGCCAAGCTCGGCGCCCACCGCTTCCGCATAGAGGGCACCGTCCAACCAGGCGTGCACCAGGTCGGCCAGGACGTCTCCTTCGTCATCGCCAACAACGGGGTGTCCGTGCCCGTGGTCCACCGCGGCGACCCGCCCCAACTGTTCCAGGCCGGGATCCCGGTTGTCCTTGAGGGTCGGTTCGCGCCCGACGGTCACTTTGCCAGCGACCTCATCATGGTCAAGCACACCGAGGACTACGTCGCCAAGCATCCCGATCGGGTTAAGACCGCGGAGACGTCGATTCCCGCGGCGCCGTCGACGGCCAGGCCGTCGACCGCAAAGCCGTCGACCGCACCGTGAACGCGGCCGTCGGCCAGAGCGCAGTTCTCCTCGGGCTGATCGCATCGCTCGTCGGAGTCGCGACGCTTGCGGTCGGGCTGGTCAAGGGCCGCCCCAACCTGTTGCGAGCCGGCCGGACCTACACGTGGCTGATCCTCACTGGTGCCGTCCTCGCGGCCGCGGCCATGGAACGGGCCCTTCTCACCCACGACTTCTCAATGAAGTACGTCGCGGAGCACGGGAGCCGGACGACCTCCACCTTCTACACGGTGACGACGATGTGGTCGGCCCTCGAGGGTTCGATCATCCTCTGGACGCTCATCCTGGCCGGCTACATCGCAGCCATGGCCATCAAGTACCGGGATCGTGTCGACGACCCGCTGGTCGGGTGGGCGACCCTTGTGACCTTCGTCGTTGCCGGTTTCTTCTTCCTTCTCATGGTTGGGCCGGCCAACCCCTTCCGGACCCTGTCCGGCGCCATCCCGACTGACGGCCCAGGTCCCAACCCGCTGTTGCAAAACCACCCGCTCGTCGCGGTGCACCCCCCGATGCTGTACCTGGGCTTTGTCGGCTTTACCATCCCGTTCGCCTTCGCCGTCGCCAGCCTGATCACCGGCCGGCTCGGGGAGGGCTGGCTGATCGACACCCGCCGATGGACGCTGTTCGCCTGGGCGTTCCTGACCATCGGGATCGTTCTCGGAGCATGGTGGAGCTACGAGGTCCTCGGCTGGGGTGGGTTCTGGGCATGGGATCCGGTGGAAAACGCCTCGCTTCTGCCATGGTTGGTCGGGACGGCCTACCTCCACTCGGTCATGGTGCAGGAACGGCGGGGAATGCTCAGGCTCTGGAACCTGTCGTTGCTTCTGGCCACCTTCAGCCTGACCATCCTGGGCACGTTCCTTACGAGATCCGGCGTCCTCGACTCGGTCCATTCCTTCACTGAGTCGGGCATCGGGCCCACGATCCTGGGCTTCTTCGGTGTGGTGGTCGGCACGACCATCGCCCTGATCGCCTGGAGGGGTGATCGCCTCCGGTCCCCCGGTGCCATCGATTCGCCGGTTTCCCGAGAGGGCGCCTTTCTCGTCAACAACCTTCTGTTTGCCGCGTTCGCATTCGTCGTGTTGCTGGGCACGGTCTTCCCGCTCATCGCGGAGGCCATCAACGGCCAGCGGATCGCCGTGGGCGAGCCCTACTTCAACCGCATGGTCATGCCGATCGTGGTGGCTTTGCTGTTCCTGATGGCCGTCGCACCGGTCCTCCCCTGGCGCAAGGCGTCAGGAGAGCTGCTTCGCCACCGACTCCAGTGGCCGGCGTGGATCGCGGTGGTCACTGTCGCCCTCTGCGTCCTGTTTGGAATCCGGGGTCTCAACCCATTGCTCGCATTCGGCCTCGGAGCGTTCGCGGCCGCGTCGGCGGGCAGGCAGCTGGTCCTCGCCACCCGGCGCCAGGGCTGGCGCGGCCTCATCGGGCGGGCCAACGGCGGCATGATCGTGCACATCGGAGTAGTGGTGATTGCCGTGGCGTTCGCGGCCAGCCACTCCTTCGGCCACCGGACCGAGGTGTCGCTCAGGCCCGGACAGTCGCGCACCATCGCCGGCCACTCCATCACCTACCTCGGGACGAGTCAGGTGTCGCATCCCAACAGGCAGGCAGAGGAGGCCCGCGTTCGCATCGATGGCAAGGTCTACCGGCCGGCGATCAGCCAGTATGTCGGCGGGGGGAGCGCCATCGGCACGCCGTCCGTTCACTCGACCCCGAAGGACGATGTGTACGTCACGCTCGTCGACGCGCCGCAACAGCCGGGCGACGCCGCGACGATCGGCGTCATTGTCCAGCCGCTGATCATGTGGCTTTGGATCGGGGGCGGCATCATCGTCATCGGCACCCTGATGGCCGCGTGGCCGGGACGGCGGCGGCGGCCGACCGCGCCGGTGTCGGCGCCCGTGCCGGTTCCTCCCCTCCGTCGCGAGGTCGAAGCCCGCGGCGAGCCGATCGGCGCGGGGCTGAAGTCGACGATCGTGTCGCCCATACCGCCCCTGACGCCGGGATCGGCTCCGCTCTCGCCTGGATCGGGGAAGGCTCTTTCATGACGGAAGGTCCGGAGATCCCGGGTGGCCGGCGACGGGCCAGGTACGCGCTCTGGATCGCGCTGACGGTCGGGGCTGTCACTGCCCTCCTGGTCGCGGTGCTGGCCACGAGCAAGAGCGCCGAGCAGGCCCAGCTCACGACCGCCAGCCCTCTTCAGGGCAAGCCCGCCCCGGAGATCGCCGGCACGCTGCTGAACGGCGGCTCGGGCCGGCTGTCGGACTACCACGGGAAGTGGGTCCTGGTGAACTTCTTCGCCAGCTGGTGCATCCCCTGTCAGCAGGAGCAGGGGGACCTGGTCACGTTTGACAATCGCCACCAGGCGGCAGGCGATGCGGTTGTCTATGCGGTCCGCTTCGACGATCCCGACCAGCCCGCCATTCGCAAGCTCATGAACGACAGTGGGGCCCATTTTCCCGTTGTCGAATCTCTGGACGCAAATATTCACTGGGGCGTGACCGGCCCGCCCGAGTCTTTCCTCGTGGATCCCAACGGAATCGTGCTCGCCCACATCATCGGGAAGGTAAACGCCAACGCTCTCGATGTTCTGCTTGGCGAGGCCAAGGCGGGCGAGGCGCCCCCGCCCACCTCCGCGCCGGCGACGAGGCCGTCGGGATGACGGTGTCCGCTCGTTCCTCGGTGGCGCGGTGGTTGCCCTGGGCCGCCTTGGCGCTCCTGCTTGTGGTTGCCCTGGCGGTGGGCGCCAGCCGCTCGGGCGGTCGACCGACCGTCGCGGCGCGGGTCAACCACATCGGCTCGGAACTGCGGTGTCCGGTGTGTGAGGGCGAGACGGTGGCGGACTCGAGTGCTCCGGTCGCTCGCGATATCCGGAACCTCGTGCAACAGCGGGTCGAGGCCGGCCAGTCGGATCAACAGATCATCGCTTACGTCGTCCACCAGTACCCCGGCACACTCCTCAATCCCCCTGCCACTGGAGTGGGGCTCATTGTCTGGGCCCTACCGGTGATGGTCTTTGTAGTGGCCGTGGCGGCGCTCGCCTTTGCGTTCGCGCGATGGCGGAGCCGAACCGGTACCGAGGTCACCGACGAGGATCGGGCACTCGTCGACGAGGCCCTGCGCCAGTGAGCATCGGGTCCAAGCGCAACACCGATCCGGCCGGTCCGGGCGCCTTGGCCGGCGGGCCCGAAGAGGCGACTCTCGATCCGGCCGTGGACCTGAGTGCCGACCTGGATGCCCTGAAAGAGGAGCGCGACTTTCTCCTCCGCTCGCTGAAGGATCTCGATGCCGAACACGAGGCGGGCGACATCGATGAGGTGGACTACCGGTCGCTGAAGGACGACTACACCGTGAGGACCGCCAGTGTCCTGCGAGCAATTGAGGCCCGCAGCGCGCCGCCGCGGCGAAAGTCCCGACCGGCTGCCCCTGCGCCCGCTGCCTCGGCGACCGCCTCGTCGGCGCCCACCGCTCAGTATCTCGGCCGAACGTCGGCGGAGCGAAGCCGCCGTCGGTGGCGGCTCGCCGCGGTCGCCGCTCTGATCCTGGCGGTCGGCGCCCTCGCTGGCTGGGCTGTCACCGCGTCGAGCGGCTCACGGCTTCCGGGCCAGACCGCGACTGGCAACCAGCAGACGACAGGCACCGGCCAAGGTGGCAGCCAGGGGGGCAGCCAGGGCGCCGGCGTCGATCCCCGGATCGCGCAGGCCAGCCAGCTGGTGAACAAGGGCGACGTCGAGGGTGCGTTGAAGTTGTACGACGCGGTCTTGAAGGACGACCCAAGGCAACCGATTGCCCTTGGCAACGAAGGCTGGTTGATCGCCCAGGCAGGCATGGCTGCCAACCCCGTCCGGCAGGATCTCATCGATTCCGGTCTCTCCAGGATCGTGGCGGCGGAGCAGATCGACAGCACCTACGCAGCCGCGCACTTCTTCCGCGGCTACGTGCTCTTCCGGGGGAAGAACGATCCCAAGGACGCGGTCACCGAGCTGCGGCTCTACCTGTCAGCGGTCGATCCTTCCTCCCCCGAAGTCCCGCAGGTCGAGCAGCTCCTGCAGGAGGCGATCAAGGCTGCCGGCCCCGACGTACCTCCTGCGCCCAATGTCGCCGGCCAGCAGGCGGGAACGCCCGCGGCCCCGCCGGCCACGAACCTGCCCCCGTCTTCGCCCTGACCGGTGCCCCCGGCGGGCACCATGCCGGGCCGGGGAATTCAGATCACGACGTTGGCGGGCCGGCCGGAAAAGTCAGTGATGACTTCTGCCGCGCCCTCGAGCAGCTTGTGGGCGAGATCGGACAGGGCGCGCGCCGAAGCCAGTTCCTCGCCCACCATCGGCACGTTGGGGTCAACCGGATTGCGGCGGCTGCGACCCCACCCGGTAAAGGTTGCGCCGCGCAGAACCAGCGTGGCCCGTACCTCGGTGTGGTCTTCGTCCTCAGAGAAGTGCAGCCGGATGTCTATATCGGAGCTGTCCATCAGGCCGAGCTCCGGCTGTGCTCCACCGTGGCATCGCTGCTCGGATAGAAGATCGACTCGTGACCGTCGTCCCAGCGAACCCGGTAATGATCGTTCTCCGGGCCGGTCAGGACCTCGACGACAGCTCCACCCCGCCTGGGGTCACCGACCTTTCTGGACTCTACGACGATGCGATCGCCGACTCTTGCTTGCATGAGTCACCCTCCCCATTGCTGAGGTCCGATGGCGGCGTTGTTGCGGTCCGCTTGGCCGTTCGCCCGGCCGTCCGGAAGGGATAGCGAACCCGCCGGCCGGCGAGCACATCCACGATAAGGTCGGCCGGCATGACGATCAAGCTCGGCGGTGGCCAGGGCTTTTATGGCGACGGGCTCGCTCCCATTGCGGACGTGCTTGACGCCGGCGTCGACTATCTCGTCTGCGAAGCACTGGCCGAACTCACTCTCGCCATCCTCCAGAAGGACCGTCAGCGCGATGAGAGCCTCGGCTTCACGCGGGACTTGCCGCTTTATCTGCAGCGGGCCCTTCCTTTCGTGCTGGAGGGACGGACCCGCTTCATCACAAACGCCGGCGGGATCAACCCGGTCGCAGCCGGTCGGGCCGCGTTCGACGTGGCTCGGGCGGCCGGGGCCGGTGGAACCGGACTCAAGATCGCCACCGTTGTAGGCGACGATCTCCGTTCGAAGGCGTCGGCTCTGGAACTGCCCGGAGCCGACCAGGCCCTGTTCGCCAACGCCTACGTGGGCGCTCGGCCGATCGTCGAGGCACTGGCGGCCGGCGCCCGGATCGTGGTCACCGGCCGGGTTGCGGACGCATCTCTGTTCGTCGCGCCCCTGGTACACGAGTTTGGCTGGCGGTGGGACGACTGGGACCGGCTGGCCGCCGGAGTGGCGGTCGGACATCTGCTCGAGTGCAGCGGCCAGGTCACGGGGGGCAACTATTCCGGACCCTGGTGGGACAACCCGGACCCGAGCCGCATCGCCTTCCCCATCGCGGAGGTGGAGCCGGACGGGACGGCGGTCATCACCAAGCCAAAGGGCACGGGCGGGACGGTTACGTTCGACACAGTAAGGGAGCAGTTGCTCTACGAGGTCCACGATCCGGCCCGGTATCTCAACCCGGACGTCATCGCTGATTTCACTTCACTGAACCTGACCGACCTGTGGGAAGACCGGGTGCACCTGAGCGGTTGCCGGGGGATGTCTGCATCTCCGACCTACAAGGGACTGGTTTGCACACCGGCGGGGTGGGCAGGCGAATGCCGCGTCACCTATACGTGGCCGGACGCGGAGGCCAAGGCGCGGGCCGCACTCGGATACGTGAAAGCCCGGGCACTCGCCGATGGCGTGCCCATCGAAGAGTGGTGGGAGGAATACTTCGGCGTGAACGGCTTCGGTGGACCCACCGTTGACGTCCCGGACGGTTGGGATCCGCCGGAAGTGACCGGGCGCCTGGCCTGGCGGACGGCCAATCAGGCCGATGCGGCCAGGCCGGCGCGAGAGGTCGGTGTTCTCGGGCTGTCGGGTCCCCCGGGCATCAGCGGTCTTGGGCGGGCCGGTGGCGGGTCGCGGCCGACCCAGCTGCTGGCGCTCGACCAGTTCTTGGTCGAGCGAGAGGTTGTCGATAGCGAGGTTCGGGTCGACATCGAGGAGCTGTGATGACGAGGATTCGGCTGGTCGACCTCTGCGGCGCCCGCTGTGGCGACAAAGGCGATGTCAGCGACATTTCGCTTTTCGCCGACAACGCCGCCTCGTATGCCGCCATCAAAGAGGCCGTCACGCCGGAGATCGTGAAGGCGCACTTCGGCTCGCTCGTCCGGGGGCCAGTCGAGCGATACGAGGCCCCCAATGTGCTGGCCCTCAAGTTCGTCTTGCATGAGGCGCTCGGTGGCGGGGGTCCCCGGAGCCTGCGCAGCGACAACCTCGGCAAGACCCACGCCGCCGCCCTCCTGCGGCTCTGGGTCGAAGTGCCAGATGGCGTTGCCGCCGGGGCT
>JBPYFF010000156.1:0-2869 GCA_051984455.1 Acidimicrobiales bacterium
CGTGGCATGTGCGACTGAGGGGGTCAACGCGTGTTTTACCCTCAGGCAGACACCATGGCAGGCGCCAGCGGCATGGCCGGACCGTAGGGCCGGTCGCCCTGGAGGGTCACCCGGTGGACGATCCGCAGGGCGTCGCCGTAGTCGTCGGTGGCGTAGTGGAGGGTGGCGCGGTTGTCCCAGAACGCCACCGTGCCCTGCTGCCATCGGTGCCGGTAGGAGAACTCCGGGACCTGGCAGTGCTCGTACAGCATGGCGAGCAGGCCATCGCTCTCGATGGGGGACAGATCCAGGATCATCTTGGTGAAGTTCTTGTTGACAAACAGGCCCTTCCTGCCCGTCTCGGGATGGATCCGTACGACCGGATGGATGACCGGGCGGAGCCGCTCGATGCGCTTGCCGGCCCAGGTGCAGCCGCCCGCGGCCTCGATCTCGGCCGCGAAGCTCGGATCCCAGTGAAGGCCGATCAGGCGGTCGCACAGGTCCCTGACCGGCTCTGCCAGGGCATCGTACGCCGCCTGCAGGCTGACCCACAGGGTGTCGCCGCCCACATCCGGCATAAGCACGGCATACAGGATGGAGCCCATCGGTGGCCGGCTCATGAACGTGACGTCGGAGTGCCAGAAATTTGACTTGTTGTGCCGGCTGTCGATGGGCAGCACGTTGGGATGCTCATCGAGGGCAGGCATGATGGGATGGGCTTCGGTGAGCTCACCGAACTGGCGGGCGAAGGCCGCGTGTTCGTCGGGTGACAGTTCCTGCTCGGGAAAGAAGAGCACCAGGTGCTGCCCAAGCGCAGCCCGGATGGCGGCCACGATCGGCGGGTCGAGCGGTCGAGACAGGTCGAGGCCATGCACTTCCGCTCCGACGTGGGGCGTTACCGGCCGGATGTCCAGGCCTCCATCCTCAGGACGTTCTGCAGGCTGCGCACTCGCCATGGCCAACCTCCTGTCTCATCCGAGACGATACGCCACCGGGCGGGGACGGGCCGGAGCGGGTCCCTGGAGCGGAGTCCCTCACGGGACGTCGGGCATGTTGGTCCAGCCCCGTCCGCTGGCCCGGAGGTACCAGCCGCTGGCCGCGATGGTGCCTCCGTCCACCGGAATGACATGGCCGGTGACGTAGCGAGACAGGTCGCTGGCCAGGAACACCACCACGTCGGCGTACTCGTCCGGCTGGCCGAAGTGTCCGAGCGGAGACCAGTGCCGGACCATGGCGGGGTCGCGGCCACGGAGCATCGCGGTGGCGGGCGTCTGGAGGGTGTCAGCCAGATCGGGCGCGATCGCGTTGACCCGCACGCCGCTTGGCCCGAGCTCGACCGCCAGGCTGCGGGTGAAAGCATTGACGCCGGCGTTGAAGGCGGAGTACACCGCGCAGTTGGGGATTCCCCGGAACGCCTCGACCGTGGACACATTGACGATGCTTCCCTCACCGCGCGACACCATGGCCGGCGCGATTGCCATGGTGCAGCGGAAGACGTGTTCCAGATTGATCGCATAGAGCGCATTCCACTCTTCCGGCGACGTGGTGAGAAACCGGCCGCTCGGGCGATAGTCGCCCACGTTGTTCACCAGGATGTCGACCCGACCGCCGTCCACACCCGACGCGACGAGGGCCAGCTCGTCAACGGTGCCCTGCAAACGGATGTCGCCCGGGACCGGGAGGGCGCGGGCGCCCGAGCTCTGTATATCCGCCACGGTTCCGGTCAGCAGATCCTCGTCGATGTCGTTGATGACGACCGTCGCGCCTTCTCCGGCCAAGCCGCGGCTCACGCCGCCGCCGATTCCTCCCCCTCCACCGGTCACTACCGCGATCTTCTCGTGCAGCAGGTTCCCCGTCACGGCCGGAGTCAACCACGGCGTTTTGACCGCCTCAACTCCGCGGTGTTAAGCCAGCCCGGTGTCGAGTCAGCGGGGCGCGGCAACCGGGCGGACCGGGGGGACAACGCTCACCGTCCTGTTGCCGAACTTCGGTGGCTACCCGGGCGATTGGCGGGGACTGATCGATCTCGCCCGCGAGGCGGAAGATGCCGGGGTCGACCGGGTGGTGATTCCCGATCATGTTGTGATTGGCCGCAACACCCATGAGTACGCATGGGGCAAGTTCCCCGTCCCTCCGGAGGCTCCCTGGCTGGAGCCGCTCACGGTCCTTACCGCCATGGCGGCCGTCACTTCAACCATCCGGCTCTCGACCGGCATCCTGATCGCGCCCCTTCGACCGGCCGCGTACCTGGCCAAGACGGTCGCGACGCTGGACGTGCTGTCGGGCGGCCGGGTCGATCTCGGTGTCGGCACCGGCTGGCAGCGGGAGGAATACGAGGCGGAGGGTCTGGATTTCACCCGCCGGGGGCAGTTGTTGACCGACACGGTCGCCGCCTGCCGGGCTTTGTGGGAGGACACGCCGGCTACGTTCAAGTCGGCGTCGCTCTCGTTCGTCGATATCTTCTGCGAACCGAAGCCGGTGCAGAAACCGCTTCCGGTCTGGTTTGCGGGTGTGCTTCATCGGCGCAACATCGACCGCGTCGTTCGCCTGGGGGACGGGTGGATACCCATCATGGGAGCGACGATCGATGACATCCGGGACGGTGCGGCCCGGCTTCGCGACGAGTTTTCCCGCTCGGGCCGTGCTCCCGAATCCCTGCAAGTTCAGGCGCCTGCCAGGATGGTCCGCGGAAAGGACGGCGCATGGGACGTCGCCGCCTCCATGGGATCGGTCCCGACGCTGGTCGAGGCGGGGGCAACCGACATCCACGTCACGCTCCGGCCCTTCTGCCCGACGCTGGACGAGGCGGGCGACGCACTCCTGTCCCTCGCGGGAGCGTTTCAGGCCGTCAGGGCTTAGCCGATCGCGATCGGATTCACGGGACTGCCGG
>JBPYFF010000157.1:0-3629 GCA_051984455.1 Acidimicrobiales bacterium
TCCCCGGAACGCCTCGAGTTCGGCCCTGCGCACTGCGACAAAGGCGCCATACAGAGCGGACCCCATCGCGTCCCGGATCACCTTCGAGCCGTCCAGGCACGTCAGCGCCTCGTCAAGGGAGCGGGGCAGTCGCTGCACGCCAAGCGCCTCCAGTTCACTGTCCGGGTGCGCGGCAGGGTCGTCGGGAAACTCCGGTGGCAGCCGGAGCGCCTGCTCGATTCCGGCCAGACCGGCCGCGATGGTGCACCCGATGGCCAGGTAGGGGTTGGCGCTCTCATCGAAGCACTTCACCTCAAAATTGGCCGCAGTCTCCGTACTGCCCGTCATGCCGGTGATGAACCGAACGGCCGCTTCCCGGTTCTCTCGACCCCAGCAGGCAAAGACACCCGCCCAGTGCGAGGGCAGCAGCCGGAGATAACTGGCCACGCTGGGGGCGCCGACCGCGAGCAGCGCCGGGAGCTCGGTAAGCACCCCTGCCACGAACGCCTCGCCGGTCTCGGTCATGCCGTACGGACCGCGGCCGCCCGCCAGGAGGTTTCGGCCGTTCTGCCACAGGCTCAAGTGAACGTGGCCACCGTTGCCAACTTCACCCGGCACGACGATGGGTGAAAAGGACGCTTGCCACCCGTGGCGGGCCGACACAGCCCGAATGGTTTGCCGGGTCACCACGTTCAAATCGGCTGCGTCCACCGGCCCGGTGGGTCCAAGTGACACCTCGAGCTGCCCGGCGGCGTACTCGGGGTGGAACTGCTCCACTGCAATTCCTGTGCGGTGCAGAGCGTCGAGCAGGTCGCGGGCGTAGTCGGAAACGCTCCCCAGTGCGGCCAGCCCGTAGGCCGGTCCCTCGCGGCCGGCGACGACCTTTGCGTCGTCGTCGCGGCCGAGGAACCATTCAAGCTCTGTCCCCACGCGGAGGTCCAGGCCCGACTGCTCGGCCTGTTCGGTCATACGGCGGGCGAACGAGCGCTGACAGCAGGAGAAGACCGTCCCCTCCTGCGTCCACTGGTCGGCGGGAGCCCAGGCCCAGCCGGGTTGTGCCGCCAAGACGCGCATCGCCGCCGGGTCCGGCATCACCCGAAGGTCGCCGGTGGGCCCCGCGACCTCGTCGCTGGCCGTGATCGAGTCGTTCACCATGAACACGGCGAAGGCGGGAGTGAGGCCGATCCCCCAGCGAGCGGCCCGTTCGAGCAGCCCCACCGGGACGGTCTTGACCCGTGCCACGCCGGCGTTGTCGACGATGGTGATCGCCACGGCACGGACGCCCTCGGCAATGAGGGTGTCGCTGGCCCGGCGAGCCTCGGCCGCACGTCGCTCGACTTCCGCGTTGGCCATGCTGGCAAGTTATGCCCGTCAAACCAGCGGAGCCCGCGGCCAGGTCCGGCCCGACGCCGGCCTCGTTCTCAGCCGGCCAGGTCTCTCAGGCCAGGCACTCCCGGACGGCGGCAATCAGCCCGATGGTCCTCGGGTCACCGGCCAGGTTCTGTTGCATCTGGTTCATCACATAGCCGAACCCGACACCAGCATCCGGATCGGCAAAGCCCAGGGACCCGCCGGCTCCGGCGTGCCCGAAGGACCGCGGCCCAAGAAGGGGCGAGAACGACGAGTTGAGCATGAATCCCAGGCCAAAACGGGTCGGGAACAGGAGAATCCGGTCCCGCCCCTCCGACTGAGTCTCGGTTGCCGCCATCACGGTCCCGGGTGCGAGCAGCCGGACCCCTCCGGCGCCCCCGATCGTGGCGGCGTACATCTGCGCCAGCGCCCGGGCGGTGCAGATGCCGTTGGCGGCGGGCACCTGCGCCCGATGGGTCGAGGGCGCGTTCCAATCAATCGGCGGGTCGGTGATGTTGAGCGCCCGCATGCTGAGTGAGTCGGGGTCGAGAAAGGCCTCGGCCATTTCCCGAACCTCCTGCGGGAGGCTCTCGACGTCGACTCCTTCGGGCATGGAAATGGGGGCCGCTTGTGTCAAACGACTGACCCGGCGTTCCTGATCCTCCGGCAGGCCGATCCAGAAGTCGAGCCCGAGCGGGTTAGCGACCTCATCGGCAAAGAACTGGCCGAGGCTTCGGCCGTCGACCCGCCGCACCACCTCGCCGACCAACCACCCGTAGGTGAGGGCGTGGTAGCCGTGAGCCGTGCCCGGCTCCCAGACCGGGTGCTCGGCGGCCAGCGCGGCGGTGACGGTTTGCCAGTCGAGGGCCTCGGCCGGCGTCATTTTGTGGCTGATTACCGGCAGCCCGGAGCGGTGACTGAGCAGCCATCGAACAGGGATCAGTTCCTTGCCCTCGGCTTTGAACTCGGGCCAGTACTCGGCGACCGGTGCATCGAGATTGAGCTCGCCTCGTTCCACCAGTCGAAGGGCGCAGATCGCGGTGGCGCCTTTGGTCGTGGAGAAGACCAGCTGGAGCGTGTCGTGGTCCCACGCCTCGCCCGTCTCGGCGTTGGCCACCCCGCCCCAGAGGTCAACGACCTTCTGTCCGCCCCTGTACAAGCAGAAGGCCGCGCCCAGCTCACCGTGGTGCTCGAAGTTGGCCTGGAACGCCTCCCGGACCGGTTCGTAACCGGCCGCGATCTCGCCGTCGACGTTCACCATGTGCCCATCATGTCAGGCGCCAGCGCCGTTACCGGCCGCCCCATCGGCGCCGTCACCATCGACCCCCTCGACGCCGGCAACGCCATCCACGCCCACGGGCCGATCCACGCCCACCAGCCGATCCACGCCCACCGGCCGATCCACGCCCACCGGCCCGTTGACCCCGGTTGACGCGTTGCTCCCGCCCGGCGCGTCCCATCGCTCGCCTTCGAGCGGGAAGTGGCAGGCGACGAAGTGATTGGGCCGGATCTCTCGCATCACCGGTTCCTCGAGGGCACAACGCTCTTGCGCCTTGGGGCACCTCGTGCGAAAACGGCAGCCGCTCGGCGGACTGATCGGCGACGGCGGCTCACCCGAGACCGCGTCGGGCCGCAATCCCGGCCGGATGGACGGATCCGCCTCGGGGATCGACGCCAGCAGGCCGCCGGTGTAGGGATGGCATGGTGCTGCGTAGAGATCGTCGACCGGAGCCAGCTCGCACAGCTTGCCCAGGTACATGACGGCGACCCGGTCGCTGACATTCTTGACCACCGCCAGGTCGTGGGCGATGAAGATGATCGTCAGGCCGTACCGCCGCTTCATATCCTCGAGCAGGTTGAGGATCTGGGCCTGGACAGAGACGTCAAGGGCGGAGACCGGCTCGTCGCAGATGATGACTTTCGGTTCGAGCGCCAGTGCGCGAGCGATGCTGATCCGCTGGCACTGACCGCCGGAAAACTCGTGCGGCCGGCGGCTACTGGCGATGTCATAATCAAGTCCGACCGCCTCCAGAACCTCTCTTACCTTGAGCTGCCGGTCCCCGCTGCTGCCGGCCCCCCAGATGGCGAGCGGCTCGCCGACGATGTCGCGGACTCGCCGGCGAGGGTTCAGCGAGGAGATCGGGTCCTGGAAGATCATCTGCAGGCGGGGCCGGATGCGGCGCAGCGCCTCCCCTTCCAGCGACGTCAGCTCGAGCCCGTCGAAGATGACGTGGCCGGATGTCGCCCGGATGAGCTGCATGATGGTCCTGCCGGTCGTCGACTTCCCGCAGCCCGACTCG
>JBPYFF010000158.1:0-6665 GCA_051984455.1 Acidimicrobiales bacterium
GCGGTGATCGACGGAAGGTCTTTGGCCGAGTGGACGGCGGCATCGGCCCGGCCTTCCAGGACGGCGGCCTGGACCTCCTTGACGAACACCCCCTGGCCGCCCATCTCCCATACGGGCACGTCCGAGCGCCGGTCGCCGGCCGTGTCGACGTACACCAGCTCCACCTTCAGATCAGGATCGACCGCGCCCAGACGGTCAGCCACGAAGATCGCCTGCCACCGAGCGAGCTCGCTCCCCCGGGTGGCGATGCGCACGGTCAGAGGTTGAAGAGGATCCGGACCGCCTCGGCCAGCTCTTCCCCGCGAGCTGACCCGGCTGCCTCCTTGAGGCCGATGGTGGGATCGTGGAGGAGCTTCGCCAGAACACCTCGCGTCACCGCCTCGACCGCCGCCCGTTCCCCCTCGCTCAGGCCGGCGAGGCGATGACGGTACTTCTCCAGCTCCGCCACTCGCAGCTCCTCGCCCCGCTCCCGCAGCCTGGCGACCAGAGGAGCCACCTCCCGCTCGGCGGTCAGGTCCACGAATCGGGCCACCTCGTCGGAGATGATCCGGTTGACCGCCGGGATCTCACTCCGGCGCTCAGCCATGCCGGCATCGACGAAGGCCTTGAGATCCTCCATGTTGAGAAGGGTCACGCCGGGCAGCCTTCCCACCGCCGGGTCGACGTCGCGCGGCACGGCGATGTCGACGACCAGCAGCGAACGCCCTGGCCGGGCGGGAAGGACCGCTTCGAGGTCGGCCGCTTCGAGCAGCACGCCCGGAGCGCCGGTGGACGTCAGCAGGAGGTCGGCATCCAGAAGCGCGGATGACAGCCCTCCGAGCTCGACCGGACGACCGCCGAACCGCTTTGCCAGCGCGGCCGCCTTGGTCCAGGTGCGGTTGGCGACCAGCACCTGGCCGACGCCGGGCACCGCCGCCAGTGCCTTCGCCATGCCCTCGGACATCTCGCCTGCTCCGAGAACCAGGATGGCCCGGCCTTCGAGACCCCCGAGCCGCTCGGCTGCCATCGCCACTGCGGCCTGTGACAGAGAGGTGATGCCGCGCGATATGGCCGTCTCCGAGCGAGCCCGCTTCCCGACCTCGACGGCGTGGCGGAACAGCCGGCCCAGCACCGGACCGGCGGCGGCCTCGTCCTCGGCCGCTCTCCAGGCGTCCCGCACCTGACCGAGCACCTCGCCCTCACCCAGCACCGCGGAATCGATGCCGGCCGCGACCTGGAAGAGGTGGGTGGCGGCCCCGTCCTCGTAGAACGAATACAGGTGATCAGAGAACCGCTCGGGCTCGGCGCTGGCCCATTCGCTCAGAAAGTTCCGGATGTCGGACATGGCACCGTGAAAGCGCCCGGCAACGGCATAGATCTCGGTCCGCATGCACGTCGACAGAACGACCACCTCAGACAGATGCTCCCGTCCGAGGAGGTCGTGCAGGGCCTTCGGCAGACGGGCATCGCTCACCGTCATGCGCTCGAGGATCTCGAGCGGGACAGTGCGCTGATTCAGTCCGACGACGACGACAGCCACGCTCCCAGCCGCTCCTTTGCTCGGTCCACCTGGCCTGCCCTGATCAGATCGAGCATGTCCGAATCAAGGGCACTTTGCCAATCGGCCTCCTCGGTAGAACGTCCCGCGGCCTTCATGTCATTCCGCGCCTCGGACAGAAGATCGACCAGGATCTCGTACTCCGGGCCCAGTTCGTCTTCGATGCGGGCCCGCAGCCACGTCGCCAGCGCCGGGCTGTACCCCGCGGTCGACACGGTCACCATGATCGGGCCCCGCCGCACAACCGACGGCAGCGTGAAGGTGCAGGCGGCGGGGTCGTCCGCCGTATTGACCCAGACGCCAGCTGCCCTGGCGTCTTCATAGATCGTGTGGTTCACCCCCGAATCATCAGTCGCGGCAAAGACAAGCCGGAAGCCGGTGACATCCCCTCGCCGGTAGCGTCGCTCCTCCCACGCAACCGCCCTCGCTCTGACCTCCGGCCCCACCGTCTCGGCGATTACGTGCACCCGGGCATGGCAGGCCAGGAGCCCGTCGATCTTGCGGGCCGCGACCGGCCCGCCGCCCACCACCAGGCAGGGTTCGCCGGTGAGAATGAGGTTGACCGGGTACTGGGCGGCCTCGACCGGCACAAATGCCTACCGGGTCATCCGGTCCTGTTGGCCAGCGCGCCATCGCCGCCGACCAGGCCGACTGCGGATCGCTGTTGATAAAAGCTCAGGATCTGCAGCTCGATCGACAGGTCGACCTTTCGGATGGACACGTGGGGGGGAACCGACAGCACGGCCGGAGCAAAATTGAGGATGGAGGTCACACCCGAGTCCACCAGTTGGTCAGCCACCTCCTGGGCGACGCCCGCGGGGGTCGCAATCACACCGATGGCGACATTTTCCCCCTTCACCACTTCCACCAGGTCGGACATGGCGAAGACCTCCCGGTCGCCGAGCCGTTCCCCGACCTTACGGGGATCAGAGTCGAACAAGCCCACGACGCGAAACCCCCGTGCAGCAAACCCCCGATAGTTGGCCAGGGCGTGACCCAGGTTGCCGATGCCGATGATCACGACGGGCCAGTCCTGGGTCAGGCCCAACTGGCGGCTGATCTGGTACAGCAGGTACTCGACGTCATATCCGACGCCCCGGGTGCCGTAGGAGCCGAGGTAGGAGAGATCCTTGCGGACCTTGGCAGCGTTGACGCCGGCCATGTCGGCCAGGCGCTCCGAGGAGATGGTCGCCGTCTTCTGCTCGGCGACCTCAAGCAGCGCCCGGAGATAGACCGGCAACCGGGCGACCGTCGCCTCGGGGATATGCCGGCCGGACTTCATAACGCCATCGTAGTGACGGCGAGGGGGACTTCGTGCAATCGTTCACATGGGTTTAGCCTGGTGGCCGGATGAGGCATGCAGTCCAGACGTCGGTGGCGGTGGCTGCCTCGCTGGTCGCGCTGGCGTTCGCCCTCTTCACCTTCGAGCGCTGGCTGGCCCGGCGCCGGCGGTACGACCTGACCTGGACGGTTGCGCTCGGCCTGTTCGCTCTCGCCGCCGCGGCCCTCGCGGCCGGCGCCCAGGCCGGGTGGTCGGGCGGGACCTTCCGGGTCTTCTATCTCTTCGGGGCGATCGTCAACGTCCCGGTCCTCGCTCTTGGCACCGTGTATCTCCTCGCCGACCGGCGGGCCGGCGATGGGGCCGCGCTCGGGGTGGCACTGTTTTGCGCCTTTGCCGCCGGAGTGGTGGTAATCGCCCCGTTCCGGGCCCCGCTGCCGGTCAACCAACTGGCGCAGGGCTCGAAGGTGTTCGGCCCGCTTCCCCGCGTCCTGGCCGCCCTCGGCTCGGCCGGCGGGGCGATTGTCATCTTCGGCGGCGCGGCATGGAGCGCACGGCAAGCGGTCGTCAAGGGGGCGCCGCGGCGACTGATGTGGTCGAACAGCGTGATCGCGCTGGGGACGCTGATCCTCGGCGCCAGCGGCACCTTGAACTCCATCTTCGGGGCGATGACGGCGTTCGCCGTGACGCTCCTGATCGGGATTGTGGTCATTTTCACCGGGTTTCTGCTGGCTGCCGCCGGTACTCGCGCCACCCCGCCGGCGCAAGTCATTCCCCCTGCCGAGCCGTGGCGCCCGCCGCCCCGCCGGGCGATCAGCTCTTGGCCAGATACCGCTCTCGCAGGGTCCGCCGGAGCAGCTTCCCGGCCAGGCCGTGCGGGATCTCCGGCACGAAGGTGATCTCGCTCGGACACTTGTAGGGCGCCAGGCGCTGGCGAGCCCAGTCCGCCAGCTGGTCAGCGTCGAGGGCCTGGCCCGCTTCCGGAACCACGAACGCGTGAACCGCTTCTCCCTGGTACGGATCTTCGACCCCGATGACCGCGACCTCCGCCACCGCGGGGTGCTCGGCCAGGACGGACTCGACCTCGGCGGGGAACACGTTGAAACCGGACACGATGATGAGGTCCTTGGCCCGATCGACCAGGTACAGCTGGCCGTTACTGCCGGCAACCGCGATGTCCCCGGTGCGCAACCACCCGCCCGGCGTCAGGGCGGCCTCAGTGGCATGCCGGTCCCGCCAGTAGCCGGGAAACACGTTGGGGCCCCGAACCCAGATTTCGCCCGGATCCCCGACCAGAGCCTCGTCGCCCTCCTCATCGACGAGCATGACCTCCACACCGGGGAGGGGCGCACCGATGGATGCGGTCGGGCTGGGGCCATCGGGGCCCGCGGAGGTGACCGCCGGCGACGCTTCGGTCAGCCCGTAGCCCTGCAGCAAAGCGATCCCTGACCGGCGCTGCCACAGGTCGGCCACCTCCGTGGTGAGGGGGGCAGCACCGGTGATTGCGAGCCGAACGCTCGGGATCTCGAGCGGGGAGTCGTCCGATGAGGGTGGCTGGTTCGCGGCCGCGCCGGCAGCGCCGGCCGGGCCGACATAGCCGGCCAGAGCGGCGTACATGGTCGGTGGACCCGCCAGCACGGTCACGCCGTGGGCCCGGATCGAGCGGAGGGTCTCCAGGGGATCGAAGCGGTCGAAGCGGTCGATGAGCAGGACTTGAGCGCCGGCCGCCAGCGCGCATCCGAGCACGACGTTGAGCCCGAAGATGTGAAAGAAGGGCAGTACGCCGAGAACCAGGTCGCCGTCGACTGGCGGCTGGTGTCGCTGGATCTGCTCGATGTTGGCCAGCAGATTGCCATGGGTGAGTATGGCCGGGCGAGGGGCGCCGGCCGTTCCCGCCGTGAACAGCAGAGCAGCGACGTCGTCGGACCGTCGCCCGGCGATCGGGGGAGCGGAGGCGGGGTCGCTGTCCGGTTCCACCTCGATGAACGCCGGGTCGTCCAGGATGGCAGAGGGATCGACCGCCGCCAACTGCTGTTCGCGTTCCTGGGCCGGGCTGGTCGGGTTGAGCGGCACCACGATGGCTCCCACGCCAAGAGCTGCGAGGTAGGCCACGACGAACGCGGGTGTGTTGCCGAGCGCGAGGGCCACCCGGTCGTCGGTGCCGACGCCCTGTTGCTGCAGGCGGGCCCGCGCCGACCCGACCCGACTTCGCAGCTCCCCATAGGTCATCACCCGTCCGTCCTGCTCTATCAACGCCGGCGCGACCGCAGAATGGGTTTCGATGAGACCGGCCAGATTCAGGTCTCTAGCCCTTCCCGAGGATCAAGAGCTGCACGATGGCGGCGGTGAAGATCGCCACCAGGATGAGAGCCAGCGCGATGGTGGTGCCGGGACGCACCTTTCCAGCCTAGCCGGGGCTACCCGGATGGCGGCTCCAGGGTGAGGGCGTCGCCGGCCTTGACACCGAGTTCATCCGCGGCCGGCGCCTGCTCCAGCACCACCGCCATGAGCCCGTAGGAGTCCACCAGCAGCCCCAGCTGCCCCGGCCCAAGGTCCTGGTAGGCGTCGACCCGTAACGCCGAGCGGACGTTGCCCGACCAGCGCAGGGTCACCCGGTCGCCGAACGACTCCAGGTCGTCCGGGCCCACGTTCAGCTGGATGTTGCCGAACCGGTCGACCCAGAGGACTTCGGTTTCGAGTCTTTCCCCTTCCCGGCGCGACAGGGGAATGAGCCCCGGCCGGAGGCTGAGCGGGTCGACCGGAGGTCCCAGCTCGGTGAGCTCGACGCCATTACAGAGGTGAGCCGCGGCCGGCCCGAAGATGTCACGGCCGGCGAAAGTCGGGCCCGGGGCCGGCAGATGGTAGGCGTCATTGGTGAGCTCCACCGCCCGGCCGGCGCCACCGACCATCGAGACCGCCCCGGCCAACAGCCCGTTGTCCGGTCCGACGAAGACCGCCTCGCCGTCCTCACCGACCTCGACCGCCACCCCCCGACGTTCTGTGCCAACGCCCGGGTCGACCACCGCAAGGACGACTCCCGGCGCCAGATACTGGACGGCGCGAACCAGCGTCAGGCTGCCGGCCCTCACGTCGTGGGGCGGGACTTCGTGAGACACGTCGATCACCGTGACGTGCGGGGCGATGGAACGAATCACACTTCGCACCACGCCGGCGAACTCGTCAACCGTGCCGTAGTCAGACAGGAAGGAGATGGTCTCGTGGCGCCGGCCCATCTGACCGGTGCAGTTCCCGGGGGTCAGCCCGCCTGGGTGTATTGGGACGCCAGATACTTGTCGACGTCCTCTTCTCGAATGCGGTAGGAGCGACCAACCCGTATGGCAGGAAGCTGGCCTGCCTGGACCAGGCGATACACCGTCATGTTGGACACTCTGAGTTGACTGGCGACCTCCGCGACGGTGACGAAGCGGGACCGCGACTCGTTGGACTGCACCAGAAAACCACCCTTCTCCGCACTCACGAGCGTACGCCACGGTGACGCATGGGGAAAGTGGGACCCGAGGGAAAAACGGGGTTCGGCTACCCGTGCCCGAGCTCTCGGGACCGTTCCGTCGCAGCCGCGACCGCCTCGAGAAAGGCATGCCTCACCGCGCCGGCCTCGAGCGCTCGCAGGCCCGCCGCGGTCGTCCCGCCGGGAGAGGTCACCCCGGCCCGAAGGCTTTCTGGCCCCTCAGCTGAATCGGCCAGCAGGCGGGCCGAGCCGAGCAACGTCTGCTCGACCAGCTGACGGCTCACCGGCCGGGGAAGGCCCACCAGGACGCCCGCCTCGATCAGCGCCTCGGCGACGAGAAAGACGTAGGCCGGGCCCGACCCCGAGAGCCCGGTCACCGC
>JBPYFF010000159.1:0-17083 GCA_051984455.1 Acidimicrobiales bacterium
CGTGGTGGCACGCCGACCGCCTTCGATCGGGTCCTCGCCACCCGGTTCGGCATTGCCGCCATCGACGCGGTGCACGCCGGGGCGTTTGGCCAGATGATGTCGTTGAGAGCGGACCGGATCGTCCCGGCCCCGCTCGAGGCTGCCGTGAGCCGGCTGAAAGTGGTCGACCCCGATCTGCTGCACGGCGTCGCCGAGGTGTTCTTCGGTTGACGGTGTTCTTCGGTCGCTGTTTTCTCGCGAACGGTACGAACCTGTCAGCCCTCGGCGGAGTCGGCCGCCGCCCCGGGTTTCAACAGATCGAGCAGGGACCCGAGGAGCCACGGGGCGGCTACCACCACCGTGCCGTCGGCCAGGTCCGCCGTTTCCGCTCCGGCTTCCTCGGCAATCAGCCTCCCGGCCGCGACATCCCAGGGATTCATCCCCCACTCGTAGTAGCCGTCGAAGCGGCCGGCTGCGACCCAGCACAGGTCGATGGCGGCCGACCCGAATCGGCGGATGTCGCGGACTTTGGGAAGCACGTCCACCAGGAGCGCGCCCTGCTGGGCCCGCCGGCCGGCGAGATACGAGAAGCCGGTGGCGATGAGTGCGGTCGACAGATCAGGTTCCCCGGTCTGCCCGCCCGGTCGGGCGAGTCGAACCGGCTCGCGGTTGCAGAGCGAACCCTCGCCCCGCATGGCGCTCCACGTCTCCTGCCGGCTCGGATCCACGACCACGCCCACGACAGCTTCGCCTTCGAACTCGGCTGCGACCGAGACGCTGTAGGCCGGAACACCAAAGAGGTAATTGGTCGTCCCGTCCAACGGGTCGACGATCCAGCTCACGCCGCTGTCGCCGGCGCGGGTCGTTCCTTCCTCACCCACCATTGCGTCCCGAGGGCGCCGCGAGGCGAGGACCTGGGCGATGTGGGCCTCAGCGGCACGGTCCATCTCGGTCACCATGTCGGTCGGCGACGACTTGGTGCCCACCTTCGAGCGGTGCTGGCCGAATCCGGCAACCAGGAGGTCGGCAGCACCGTTGGCGGCGGCGCGGGCGGTCGCGAGAAGTTCGTCCAGTGGCGGGAGCGGCATCGGGCAGTTCTAGCGCGAGCCGTCCGCTATCGTCCTCAGTCGCATAATCACGAGTCGCGGGACCATGAGTTGCACAGTCGATCTGCGTTCTGACACGGTCACCCATCCGACCGATGCGATGCGCCAGGCGATGGCACGGGCAGAAGTAGGCGACGACGTCTACGGGGAAGACCCCACCGTCAACCAGCTGGAAGAGGAGTTTGCCGCTCGGGTCGGAAAAGGGGCGGCCCTTTATGTTCCTTCGGGGACGATGGGCAACCAGCTCGCCTTCCGGCTCTTCACCCGTCCGAGCGATGTCGTCGTCGCCGGCGCCCGTCAACACGTGGTGATCTACGAGGGTGGAGGCGCGGCGGGAAATTCCGGAGTCCAGTTTCAGAGTGTTGCTGACGACGACGGAACGGTGAGCCCGGACGCGATTCAGTGGGCGCTGGACGCGATGACGCACCACCATCCGCGAGTCGGCCTCGTATGCCTGGAGAACACCCACATGCCCGCCAACGGTGCGCCGTGGCCAATCGACCGGCTGCGCGAGACGACCCGGGTCGCGATCGACGGCGGCCTGCCGGTGCATCTCGACGGGGCGCGGCTCTGGCACGCCGAAGTCGCGACCGGGACCACCGCAGCCGAATACGCGGCGTGCGCCACGACCGTCATGTGCTGCCTTTCCAAAGGCCTGTGCGCACCTGTCGGTTCGCTGCTCGCCGGTCCGGCCGACGTGATGGCCGAAGCCCGGGAGCACCGGGCGCGCCTCGGTGGCGGCATGCGGCAGGCCGGCGTCATTGCCGCCGCGGGCCTGGTCGCCCTCAGGAGCATGGTCGACCGGCTGGTCGACGACCACCGCCGGGCGGCGCGGCTGGCCGAGGCAGTCGCAGAACGGTGGCCTGGCTCCTGTGACCCGGCGACGGTACGGACGAACATCGTCACGTTCCGCCACCCTGACCCTGCCACCGTCCTCGGCCAGCTCGACGCCGAAGGAATCAGAGCAGGAACGATCGCGCCCGGAGTCGTGCGGCTCGTCACCCATCATGATGTCGATGACGGTGGTGTCGACCATGCCTGCAAGGTCATCGCCACGGCTGGTTGACGGTGCTCGCCGGTACGCTCGCTCGAGTGCCGGAGCTTGTCACCGTCGCGCCGCGATCCGTTCTCGCGGTCTACGCCCACCCCGACGATCCCGAAGTGTCGTGCGGTGGCACGCTGGCCCGCTGGGCATCGGACGGCGCGGCCGTCGAGGTCTGCATCTGCGCGGAAGGCGACAAGGGATCACTTGACCCACACGTCGAGCCGCGAGAGCTGGCCGCCCGGCGCCGCAAGGAGGTGGAGGCAGCCGGCTCGGTGCTCGGCGTGCGGGCCCACCACTACCTGGGCTATCCGGACGGCGAAATTGAGGACAGCGCCGACCTGCGAGCCCGCGTCGTCGCGCTGGTCCGGCAGGTCCGGCCAGAGGTCGTCGTGTGCCCGGATCCGACCGCGGTCTTCTTCGGCCAGCGGTACGCCAACCATCGAGACCATCGGTCAGTCGGATGGTCTGTCCTGGACGCGGTGACGCCCGCAGCGGGGAATCCCCATTACTTCCCCGACGCGGGACCGGCGCATGAGCCCGCCGTCCTCTATCTCTCAGGCACGCTCGAGCCTGACGTGTGGGTGGACATCACCGGCACCATCGATACCAAGGCGGCGGCGCTCGCCTGTCACGCCACTCAGGTGGAGCAGCCGGGAGAATGGCTGAGATCGGTCGTCCGGCAGCGGGCCGAGGCGGGCGGGCGCCAGGCCGGGGTTCGCTACGCCGAAGGTTTCCGGCGATTGGTGCTCGGCGGTTAGACGGTCTCCGCCGCTTCGTTCCTTAGTGCCACTCGGGACCGGAACCTTCCTCCGGCGGCTCGCCCGCCCGTCCCTCCGGCGGGAGCGCACCCTCCTCGCCGGTGTCCCGGCGCGAGCTGGCCGCGATGGCGGCCTGGGTCGCCTCGGCCAGGGCTCGTTCCTCCTTGATCGTCTTCCATTCACCCATGGCGCGGAGGACGAGGACGGCGACGACCGCGACTCCGACGGCCGCGATGATTGCCCCCACCACGCTGCCGGTCCCGTTGGGGACGGTGCAATTGCCGTGGCACTGAAGGTCGACGAAACTCCAGCCGATCAGCGCACCGCAGATACCGGCGATGATGATGGCCGCAAAGGCCAGGGCTCTGGCCTGCACTGAGGGCAGGGCAGAAAGCGGCCGGCTCGAGGGCGCGCTGTCGCCTGGGCTGGCGGAGCCAGCCGGCCCACCCGGGCTTGCGGAGCCAGCCGCCCCACGGCCCTTTGCCCCCGCTGGCTCGCCATGTGCCGGTTGCATCCCGTGGCCATCGTAGGCTCCGGCCGATGCGTTGCTTGATCGTCCTCCCGACCTATCAGGAGGCCGCGAACATCACGGCCGTCGTGGAGCGGGTCCGGGCCGCCCTGCCTTCCTCGACCATCCTGGTGGTGGACGACAACAGCCCCGACGGCACGGCCGAACTGGCAGAAGCCGCCGCGGCCCAACTCGGCGGGATCGAGGTGATCCGTCGCCCGGCCAAGCGAGGGCTGGGAAGCGCCTACCGGTCCGGGTTCGAGTGGGGCCTGGCCCGGCAGTTCGAGGTGCTGGTGGAGATGGATGCCGACCTTTCCCACGATCCCGCCGATGTGCCCCGGCTGTGTACAACCGTCGAGGAGGGTGCCGACCTTGTCATCGGCTCGCGCTATATGCCGGGCGGCTCGATTCCGGCCTGGTCGTGGTACCGGCGGGCACTCTCCCGTTACGGCAACCGGTACGCGGCCGGGATGCTCCGGATCCCGATCAGTGACGCCACGTCGGGCTTTCGCGCCTATCGGGCATCAACGCTGGTCGACCTCGGGCTCGAGACGGTACGGGCCGATGGCTACGGCTTCCAGGTCGAGATGGCCTACCGGGTCGCCCAGCGCGGCGGCAAGGTGGTCGAGATCCCGATCTCATTCGCCGAGCGCAACTTCGGCCGGTCGAAGATGTCGGGCCGGATCGTGATCGAGGCCCTGGCGCTGGTGACCTGGTGGGGGATTCGTGACCGCCTTTTCAACCGATACGGGGTCTGAAGCAGGAAAGCTCTGGAAGACTGCCGGTGATGCGGCACTGGGTGGTGGCAGGCGGCCTGGTTGAACACAACGGCGGCTTGCTGCTTGTCCAGAACCTTCGCCGCAACGGGTCTCTTGACTGGTCGACGCCCGGAGGAGTCATCGAGGTGGCCGACGGCGAGTCGATCGTCGATGGCTTGACGAGAGAGGTGGCGGAGGAAACCGGCATCGTCGTCAGCCGGTGGACCGGTCCCGTCTACCAGGTCGAGGCAGTGGCGGAAGGATTGGGATGGGCACTTCGGGCCGAGATTTACCGCGCCGCTGGCTGGACGGGTGAAGTCGTCGTCGACGATCCCGACGGCATCGTGGTTGACGCCCGCTTCGTGCCGCTCGACGGCTGCGGGCGGTACCTCGAGGGGTGCCATCCCTGGGTTCGTGAGCCGCTCGGTGCCTGGTTGGCCGAGCGATGGGAAGGCCGCCGCCAATACCGGTACCGGCTCGACGGCGACACTCCCGGCTCGATCACCGTCGTGAAAGTCTGACGTGGAAGGCCCCGAGCCCCGCATCCTCCACGTCGACATGGACGCGTTCTATGCCGCGGTGGAAGTCCTGCTGAACCCAGGACTCGCCGGCCGGCCGGTGATCGTCGGTGGCTCCGGTCGTCGGGGAGTTGTCGCGGCCGCCAGCTATGAGGCCAGGGCACACGGGGTCCACTCCGCCATGCCGTCGGTGCAGGCCCGGAGGCTGTGTCCGGCCGCGGTGTTCCTGACTGGTCGCTACGACCGCTATGCGGAATACAGCCGTCTCATCCACGAGATTCTCGGCCGGTTCACACCGCTCGTCGAGGGAATCGCGCTGGACGAGGCGTTCCTCGACATCGGCGGTGCCGGCCGGCTCATGGGTTCCGGCCCGGCGATCGCCGGGGAGATCCGGCGGCGACTACGCGACGAGGTCGGTTTGTCTGCGTCGGTGGGTGTCGCCACCAGCAAGCTCATCGCCAAGCTGGCGTCGGAAGATGCAAAGCCCCGACCCGGTGTCGACGGAACGACGCCAGGGCGCGGAGTCGTGGTGATCGAGCCGGGTCAAGAGCTTTCCTTCTTGCACCCCAAGCCGGTGGAGGCCCTCTGGGGCGTCGGCCCCGCCACCGCCGACCGTCTGCATCGTCTGGGTGTCACCACGGTGGGTGGGTTGGCCCGGGTCCCTCTCGCGACCCTTGAGGCTGTCCTCGGCCCGGCCAATGGACGCCAGCTTCACGATCTGTCGTGGGGGCGCGATCCCCGCCGGGTTGAACCCGACCGGGACGTCAAGTCGATCGGTCACGAAGAGACCTATGCGTACGATCGACGGGCCCGGAACGACCTGGAGCGGGAAGTGGTGCGAATGGCCGACGCTGTTGCGACCCGGCTCCGGGCCAGCGGGGTCAGCGGGAGGACGGTCACGCTCAAGATCCGCTACGCCGATTTCACGACGATCACCCGATCCCTGACCGTGGGCGATGCCATCGACACCGCGCCGACCATCGCGAGGGTCGCGGTCTCACTGCTGGGGCAGGTCGACGTGTCTGCGGGAGTTCGGCTTCTCGGGGTGTCGGTGTCCCATCTGGCTCACGGCTCGGCTCGTCAGTTGACCCTCGATCTGAGTGGACAGGGTGCGCCCGGGGCGGGACGGGCCGCTCCCGGGACCACAGGGGCCGAACCCGGGCCGGCGGCCCGGGAGGGGGCCGCGATCGCGATCGACCGGGTTCGTGCCCGCTTCGGCGACCGGGCAGTCGGGCCCGCGGCCCTGCTGGACGCCGGCGGTCTTCGCCTGAAACGCCAGGGTGAGACACAATGGGGACCGGACGACGAGCCCGATCACCGGGACGGCCCTGGCCGGCGCCCGCCCGGGCCCGGGTGACAACACCCTGCGGGTTTGCTTCGCGTTGTTGTAGGTTGAGGACAGCGCGAAGATGGGTGTGGTGGGTAGAGACAACCGGGCCCAGAAGGGTTAACTGGTGCCGCTTTCCGAAGACGAACAGCGCATCCTTCATGAGATCGAGCGGCGGTTCTACGAACACGACCCGGAATACGCCAAGTCGATCGAAAGCACGACGCTGTATCGGGCCCTCGGACGCAACTGCAAGTGGGCCGCACTCGGATTCCTTGCCGGCCTGGTGATCCTGATGGTCTCGTTCGCCTCGAGCGTGTGGCTGGGTGCGTTCGGCTTCGGCGTGATGCTGGTGAGCGCCATCGTGTTCACCCAGAATCTCCGCAAGATGGGCCGAGCCGGCTGGCAGCAGATGACGTCCCAGATGCGTTCTCACAGCGTGACCGACCTGCTGGGCGACACCCGCCGGCGGCTCCGCGACCGTTTCAAGCGCGACGACAGCTAGAACGACTGTCAGCCTTCAGTGGCGGCCGAGCGTCACTCGAGGGTCGAGCACGAAGCGGGCTTTCTGCAGTGCCGGCGCACAGCTGATCAACGCCCGCTTGAGAGCCGCCAGCGCCTCGGCCGTCTGGTTTGCCTCTGCCGGGCTGATTGGCTGGGCCGAGAACTCAGCCATCGTGCCGGCGCGGGCGAGCACCAGCACCGACCGGCTGGCGTCCGGGTCGAAGCTCAAGGGCAGTCGAAGCGCCTCGACCCCGCGCCGCCCGTACTCCATGTAGGTCTCCGACGGGCGGCGCCGGACACCCCACCAGGACAGCAACTCCGTCGCCTCGGCCCACGCGAGCAGCGCTTCGGCCCGGGCGACCACCGCCTCGTCGGCAGCCGCGGGCGATTTCCACCAGGCCAGCGGCCGGAGCCATTCCAGGGACACGGCGCGCTTCACGTTGCCCGAGCGACCGGTACCCGGTGCTGACCCCGTCCGCGTCTCTGATCGGGCCAACCACCTGCTCCACCAAAAGCGAGACTTCGGCGGCTGGAACAGGGGCTCCCCCGATTCGACTGCGGCCGCGTCGGCGAGGAGCACGCTCCGCCGGATTCGCCTGATAACCCAGGCCAGGACCACCATGAGGACGGCCCATATCAGGACGAGGACCAACCCGCCGAGCAGCCAGATGCCGATGGTCGCGGCGGCCGATCGATGGTGCGACTGCCGGCCGGCCCCGCCTCCCTGATTGCCGAGCTCGTTCTTCGGGATGTTGGGCCTGCCGGGAGCCTGGCCAGGAGGAGTCGTGGTCGGCGTCGGGGACGAGGGGAGCGCCGACGACCCACCGGGCAGGGCACTGCCGGCCTGCTCCGCGGGCACGCCGGTGTAGGCCTGAGCGTTGGGGATGCCCCGGCTCGACGTGGGCTCGAACGGTACCCAGCCAATACCCGAGAAGTACACCTCCGGCCAGGTGTGGGCCTGGTCGAGGCGCACATGCCAGACCCCGGCATTGTCCTGATCACCCCACGTCCAGCCGACCGCCAGCCGGGTCGGCAGGCCCACCAGTCTCGCCAAGACCGCATAGGCGCCGGCGAACTGCTGGCAGTAACCCTGGCGAGACGTGAACAGGAAGTAGTCGAGGGCGTCGCTGCCCGTGGCTCTCGGGTCGTAGTTCTCGTTGTACTGGAACAGGTCGCTTCGGAGATAGTTCTGAAGGGCGATGGCCTTCTCGTACTCAGTCGTCTTGTTGCCGGCGATTCTCTTGGCGAGGTCCGCCACCTGGGGCGAGATCCGCGAGAGCGGGAGCTTGAGGTACGGCTCGAGCGAAGGACCAGACGGCGCCGTCCCCGCCTTTTCCAGCCTGGCAGCGTCGAGTTGGCTGACGTTGAGCACGGAGGTGACGTGATAGGTCAGGCCCGGTGTGGTGTCGTGGTTGTAAAGCAAGCTTCCGGACTGCGGGTCATAGCTCACGCCCGTGATGCCGTCGATGCGGGTGGGCTGGTAGGCCGCCGGCAGCCAGGCTTCGGTGAGTTGTTCGATGGTGAAGTCCTGCTCGACGCGCGTGCCGCTTGGCGCCGAAGTCGACGCCCGCGGCAAACCGTGCCGCACCGACCCGTAGGTGTTGTTAGAGGTCCAATCGGTGCCGTCGAACGAATCAAGGGCCATGATCCGCCAGTACGACGGCACGTTGCTCTTAACGGTAAACGCCTCAGTCCCGTTGTGATCGAGGATGCGACTGCGGATATCTACCAGGGGACTGAGGGCGTTGCGGGTTCCACCCGCACGGTCGGCTGCCCGCCAGGCGACGAGCGCCCGGCTGTGCGACCCGGGAAGACGAAACGACAGATTGACGGTAAGAACGAGCGCGACCACGCCGATGATGAGCCCGGCCTTCGCCACCGACCCGAGGACACCATCGGTCCGGTTGGCGAACCAGGCGGACGACTCCCGGTCGACGGTCGCCTGGTGGACCACGACGAACGCCAGGATGGCAGCCAGCTCGACGAAGATGGCTTGCGTCCGGTGCTGGTGGACGCCGAGTGACGCGCTGAAGACGAAGAGGGTAAAGGAAGGAATGACGGCCTCGAGGGTCGTCCGCATGCGGAAGGCAGCCCAGTCGGCCAGTAGAGCGAGGACCCCGACGGTCGTGACGGTTACCAGTTCGAAGCCGCGCGTGACCGGTGCAGGGGCCGTGACCGAGCGGAAGTCGGTTCTTGCTTCTTGCAGCGCCAGGTGAACGGCGTGCCAGGTGCTGCCAAGAGGAAGGCCGAAGCTGGTCGTCTCGGGTAGCACCACCCAGACGACGAGCAGGATGAGCGCTCCGATCGAGACCAGCGCCGTTGCGACACTTCGCAGCCGCTGGCGCCGGCAAGCCCAGGCAACGGCGTGCATGGCGATGGCGACCGTTACGACGGGAGCGACATACGAGTGGCTGACGAACAACCGGCCCAGGCTGAAGACGCCTGCGAGCGTCAGCAGCGTCAGGGCGATGGTGGCGGCGGCGTCGGCCTCGAAATCGACCGAAGGAGCGGCGTGAGCGCCCGGGGGCGCGGAAGCGCGGCCGGTCGCCGTCACGGCGAGACCCATTCCCGCCGCCGGCTGGGACGCGCCGGGACAACGCTGTCCCACGCAACGCCGAAGGACTGGTCGGCGTTGACCCGAACGACCCGTCCCGAGCCGGGCACTTCCCGCGACTTTTGGCCCTGCGCTCGCGGATCCCATGCCGACCGTTCGATGACGACCAGCGCGACCGAGCCGAAGCGAGCCGGAAGCCGGCCCAGTCCGATGACGTCATGGTCTGTCAGCTGATCGGTGGTGACAACGGCGACGCCACCGCTCGTCGCGGCCCGGCCGAGGGCAGTCATGGCGCGGCTCAGCTGGCCGCTCACGTGTACGTCGGCCGCGGCCAGGTACTCGAAGATGGCGGCCAGGTGAGCGTGACCGGCACCGAATCCGGTGTCTGTCCCATCCGTTACCACCAGGCGAAACTGCCGGTGATCTCGCCACGCCGCGTGGATGATGCTGGCGGCGGCGGAGAGGGTCAGTTCCAGCGACGGCGACGTTTGCACTGATGCCCGCAGGTCGGCCAGGACTGTGACCCGGCCCTGCCAGGGCAGTTCGTCCTGGCGGATCATCAGGTCGTCCTGACGGGCGGTCGACGGCCAGTGAACCCGGCGCAGGTCGTCGCCTGTCTGGTAGGGCCGAAGGGCGTAGAAGTCCTCGCCTCCCGCCGCCAGCGACGGTCTGCCGGTCACCCCGTCGGGATCTGCCCCCTGGGCCTGGGGAAGGGGCCGGATGGATTCGATGCGGGGATAGACGGTCAGGGTCGTTCGGGGGGCAGACTCAACCGTGAGCTGGGCCAGCCCGAACGGATCGGTCAGGCCGATCTGCAGCGGCCCGAGGGGGAAAATGCCCCGCTGGCTGGTGGGGAGCCGGTAGGCGGCCCTGGCCAGCTCACCTGGCTCGAGTGGCGCGATGCGAAAACGAGCCCATCGCCTGCCCTCGTCAAAGGGATCACGGGCGGAAAGAACAGGAGACGGCCGCTCGTCCAGGTTGCGAACCGACAGCTCGACCCGGCTGCTCCCGTCGGCGTGAACTTGCGGGGGGTGAACCTCTCTCTGGGCGTCGACCTGCCAGGGCCAGAACCGGACGTAGACAATCGCCCCGCCGGCCAGCGCCAGGGCGGCGACCGCGACGGCGTAGAGCTCGGGTATGCCCAGCACCCGGCCGGCAATAGCAAAGCCGCCTGAGGAGATGGAGATCCCCCAGCCTCGCCTGGTCAGCATCCCGGCTTGCCTCTGGGCAGCATCAACCAGCGCGCCCGGACGGAACCGGTACGGCCTGCAGCACGTGGGCGAGCAGGTCGGCCGGCCGGCTGCCCGCGAGCTGTGCATCGGGCGAGAGGGAAAGACGGTGCTCGAGCACCGGCCCAACCAACGCCTTGATGTCGTCGGGGATCACGTACTCCCTGCCGTTTGACGCCGCCAGGGCCCGAGCCGCACGTTGCAGGGAAAGGGCGGCGCGGGGTGACATGCCGAGTGACAGACCGGGATGCCGTCGTGTCGCCGACGCCAGATCCACGATGTATCCCTTGAGCGCGGGTGCGACATGGATGGACTTGGTGACTTCCACCATGGTCTTGACCGCAGCCGGCGAGACGACCGGCTCGAGGTCCTCGACCATGCTGCCCTGCCCATGGGTGTCCAGCATGTCAAGCTCTGCCGTCCGGTTGGGATAGCCCATCTGGATGCGGAGGAGGAAACGATCGAGCTGGCTCTCGGGCAGCGGATAGGTGCCCTCGTGCTCGACCGGGTTCTGTGTTGCGATGACCATGAAGGGTGACGGCAGCCGGTACGTCGTGCTGTCCACCGTCACCTGGCGCTCTTCCATGGCCTCCAGCAGAGCGGCCTGAGTCTTGGGAGACGCGCGGTTGATCTCATCGCCAAGAATCACGTTGGCGAAGATGCCGCCGGGACGAAAGGTAAACGTCCCGGTCTGCCGGTTGTAAACCGTTACACCTGTTACATCTGAGGGCAAGAGGTCGGGTGTGAACTGGATGCGATGCCACTCGCAATCGAGTGAACGCGCAAGGGCTTTGGCCAGACTGGTCTTGCCGACACCGGGGACGTCTTCGATCAGCAGGTGTCCTTCGGACACCATGCACACCAGGGCAAGGCGGATCGCCTCTTCTTTGCCCTGAATGACATGGGCCACGTTGTCAACGATCGCCTCGAAGAAATCAGCGAAGCTCGCAACGGTCCGCGAGACAACGGCCTGTTGTGTGGCCACGCACAACCCTCCAGACGACGAGACCAGGCTTAGCGTACTGCTCCCCGCACGGTTACGGTCCGGGCACCCGGAGAGATGGGTGCCCCGTCCGGGGCGAAGTGACCCCTCGATATCTGCGCCTGGTTAGCGTCGAACCGATGAGCACGCCGGCCCCCGTTCTCGCTCTGGATATTGGCGGCACCAAGCTGGCCGGCGCCGTGGTCGACCGGGCAGGGGCGTTGTCCGTTCGGCACGTCGCGGCCACGCCGCCGACCACCAACGCCGAGGAGTTGTTCGATACCCTGCTCGGCCTGGCCAGGGCCGTCGCGGGCACCGAATCGCTGGTCGCCTGCGGAGTTGGGTGCGGGGGCCCGATGTTGGCCGGGGGAGAGCGGGTGTCACCACTCAACATTCCGGCGTGGCGCGACTTTCCGCTGCAGCCGAGGCTTGCCGCCGCGACCGGACTGCCGACCTTTGTCGACAACGACGCCAAGGCACTGGCGCTGGCCGAAGGTTGGCAAGGTGCCGCGGCCGGCTGGAGCAACTACCTCGCCATGGTCGTGTCGACCGGAATAGGGGCCGGCATCGTCCTCGATGGCCGGCTCCTTGACGGCGAGGCGGGAAACGCAGGCCACCTCGGCCACGTCATCGTTGTTCCCGATGGACGCCGGTGCGAGTGCGGCGCACACGGATGCCTCGAAGCCGAGGCCTCCGGAACGGCGATTGCCGCCCTCACCGGGAGGCCTGCGGCCGATGCCCCACCAGAAGTGGTCGCCCGGACCGGCAAGCTGGTCGGCCGGGCGGTGGCGTCGGCCGCCAACCTGCTGGATCTCCGCCTGGCGGTGGTCGCCGGGTCGGTCGCGCTCGGCTTCGGTGCCCCGTTTTTCGCCGCCGCCCAGGCAGAACTGGATCGCTCGGCCTGCCTGGCCTTCTCGGCCGGTGCCAGGATCCGGCCGGCCGGGCTCGGCGCCGACGGTCCCCTCCTCGGCGCCGCCGCAGTGGCCTGGCGAGGCCTTGCCCGGGTCGGCCCAACGGCACAGGGGTAGCCTCGCCGGTATGGACGTGCGCTACCCACCCGAGGCTGAGTCGTTCCGGGAGAAGGTCCATGCCTTCCTGGCCGAGCATCTCGCCGACGACTGGAAGGGAGTCGGCGCGCTGTCGGCGGAGGAGTACCACCAGTTCGTGTCCGACTGGCGCAAGGTCCTGGCCGACAACGGCTACCTGGCCATGTCCTGGCCGCCGGAATACGGGGGTGCCGGCCTGAGCTCGCTCGAGTCGGTCATCCTCGCCGAGGAGTTCACCCGGGCGGGTGTTCCCCAGGGCGGAACCAACGATCAGTTCGGCATTCAAATGCTGGGCAACACCATGATGCAGTGGGGCACCGAGGAGCAGAGACAGCAGTTTCTGCCCCGCATCCTCTCGGGTGAAGACGTCTGGTGTCAGGGCTACTCCGAGCCGAACGCCGGGTCCGACCTGGCCAACCTGGGGTGTCGGGCGGTGCTCGACGGCGACGAGTGGCTCATCAACGGGCAGAAGATCTGGACCTCTGCCGGCCACCTGGCCAACTGGATCTTCGTCCTCTGCCGGACCGACCCCACCGCGCCCAAGCACCGGGGAATCACGTTCTTGCTGTGCCCCATGGACCAGCCCGGAGTCGAGGTCCGCCCCATCCGGATGATCTCGGGCGAGAGCGAGTTCAACGAGGTGTTCTTCACCGACGCCCGGACCCCGGCTCAGAACGTCCTCGGCGGGGTGAACAACGGGTGGGCGGTCGCCATGACCCTGCTCGGCTTCGAGCGGGGCGAGGCGGCGGCAACCTTGCCGATCGAGTTCCGGGCCGAGCTCGACCGGCTGCTGGCGCTGGCGAAAGAGCACGGCGCCACGCGCGATCCCCGTATCCGTCAACGGTTGGCGTGGTGCTACTCGAAGGTCGAGATCATGCGCTATCTGGGCTATCGGGTCCTCACCGGCTTCCTGACCGGGGCGGCACCCGGCCCGGAGTCGTCGATCTCCAAGCTGTACTGGAGTGAGTACCACCAGAAGGCGACCGAGCTGGCGATTGACATCCTGGGCATGCAGGCCCTGGTACCGACCGGCCGGCGACCGGCGACACCGTTCCGCACTGATGAAGTCGGGGCTCCCAACACCACCGCGTCGTGGTCGTCGGTGTTCCTGACGGCGCGGGCCGAGACGATTTACGCCGGCACTTCCCAGGTGCAGCGAAACATCCTCGGAGAGATGGTCCTGGGCCTGCCCAAAGAGCCAAGGGCTGACAGCGGCCCGTGGTCACAGGCGGGCTGAACCCGGGCACCGCAAAACGGCGGGCGGCTGTCGTCACGGCCGCGGCTGCTGTTGTCCGGCGACCACGGCTGTGGCCGGCCGCGGTCCATCAGGTGCGCGTCCTCGCCCGCCCGGGCTGGTGGCGCAGGTGGCCTCCCGCGCCGATCCCGGATCCGGCCTACCTCCGTTTCCGCCTTCAGGTTGCCTATGGCGACGATGGCGGAGCGCTCGACCCGAAGGACGTGGTCGACTACCTGGAGTGGTGCCGGCAGATGCGCCGTCTCGGGGAGCGGTAAGGGCCTTGAGGTGTCGCCGTGGCGCCGCGGGCTCGCGCTAGCGTGTGGCCGTGCTCGAGGGGCCACCAGCAGCTGAAACAGAGGCTGACCCAGGTCCCTGCTGCCGGTCAGCCGGCCAGGCTCGACCGGCACCGGATCGGCATCACAGGTTTCGGCAAAGGTAATCGGGTCCCGTGTCGAGAGCGCTCGTCCTTAACGCCAGCTTCGAGCCGCTCTGTGTCGTGTCCACCCGCCGGGCCCTGCTCCTCGTCCTCGACGCCAAGGCCGAGCTGCTCCACGGCACCGGGCACCAGTTCCGCTCGGAACGGGCCGCCTTTCCCGAGCCCTCGGTCGTCCGGCTCGACCACTACATCAAGGTGCCGTACCAGACGCGCATTGCCTTGAACCGCCGGGCCGTCTTCGCCCGTGACGGCCATCGATGTCAGTACTGCGGGTCGGCGGCAGAGAACATCGATCACGTCATTCCTCGCAGCCGGGGCGGCGGTCACGCCTGGGACAACGTCGTCGCCGCCTGCCGGCGGTGCAACACCAGAAAGCGCGATCGATCACTGGAGGAAAGCGGCATGAAGCTGCGCCGCACACCATCGGTTCCCCGGGAGCGGGCGTGGATGCTGGTAGCCAGCGGCCTGGTCCGGCCCGACTGGGAGCCGTACCTGGGGATTTCCTCGGCCACGCTCTCGGCGTAAGGACATGAGCCCGCCCTGGCGGGTGAGAGAGGAATGGGGGACGGTCGCTGGTCTGCTTGCCGGATCGGCTGCCCTCCTCGGCTCATCCGACGGCCGGCCCCCCACCCGGGTGGTGCGCGTACTCCACCCGACCGACCGGGCGGTGGTGCTTGGCAGCGCCCAGCCCGAGTCCGACGTCAACCTCGACGCTGCCCGCAGCGCCGGGACGGGCGTCGTCCGGCGGCGAAGCGGTGGGGGGGCGGTCCTCGTCGGTCCCGGGCTCATCGCCTGGGTCGACGTCGTCGTCCCCGCGGAGGACGATCTGTGGGAGGCGGACGTCGGCCACGCCTTCTGGTGGCTCGGCTTGGCGTGGGTCTTTGCCCTCGGCGAGGCGGGCGTCCCGGGCGCCGAGATGTGGTCCGGTGGGCTGGTCCGGTCCCGCTGGTCGGGCCGAGTCTGCTTTGCCGGGGTGGGTCCGGGCGAGGTCGTGATAGGCGGGCGCAAGGTGGTCGGGATGTCGCAGCGCCGGACCCGCCGCGGAGCCCTCTTTCAATGCGCGGTGCCGGTGCTCTGGGATCCGGCCTCTCTTCTCGACCTGCTCGCCCTGAATGCGGCTGAACGGGCCGCCGGCACCGCTGACCTGGCGAGCGCCGCCCTCGGGATTGGATCGGCGGTGGCCGCCCCGCTCGTCGCCGCCCTGATCGACCGCCTTCCCTAGTGACCCCTGTTATGCCGTCAGCTGGCGCAGGATGCCTGCGGTGTCGTGGTAGGCGACGCGCTCCACGATGTGCCCATCACAGACGCGGGTGATGTGGACCATCGGAAGTTGTACCCGCCGCCCGGTCGGGTCGAGGCCGGCGAACGATCCCAGGTGGGTCCCCTCCATGACCTCCTCGGTCACCACCGTGTCGTCCGCTTCCAGCCACCGCACGACCTGGATGCGCAGGTCTGGAAACGCCAGCACCGTCGAGTCCAGCATGTGGTCGACGCCGTCGAGGTCGAGGTGCTTGCCCGCGGCCGAGACGGCCCGAACCGTCGGGTGGTAGAGCGACCGACCCCCTGCGGTGTCGTGAGCATTGATGGTTTCCACCAGCCGCTCCACCACCGCCCGGGCGTCAGCCATCTCACCATCGTCGCGCTGTCGGGTCCGGAGTCGCGCCGACTGGGCTCGCAGTGTTTGACCGGTGGGGTGATGGGGCGTAGGGTGGTGCCAAGTGGTGTAAAGGGGAGGGGCCCTGGCACCACGGAGGCAGTGTGATCTATGGCGGCGAGGTTTTTCGGGAGGTACGAGCACAGTCTCGACGTGAAGGGTCGGGTCATCCTCCCCGCTCGCTTTCGCAACTCGTTTGGTTCTCAGGCGTTCGTGACGCAGTACCCGGATCGCTGCCTCGCCCTGTGGACGCCCGACGAGTTCGAGAAGCGGATGGCGGAGATGGAACGCCTGCAGGACCAGGGCCGGACGGAACGCAACGTCGCTCGGCTCTGGGCTTCTGGTTCGGTCGAGGTCGAGCTCGACCGGCAGGGCCGGGTGGCCATCCCGGCCTATCTGCGAGAGTTCGCCGGCCTGGACGGAGCCGTACTCGTCAACGGGGCCATCAACCGGATCGAGCTGTGGAACCCCGAGGAGTGGCAGGCCCGGGTACTGCCAGCCCAGTCCCGGTTCACCGAGGATCAGCCCGATCAACCGACCGACGGATGACCCCTGCCCGTGGCCGGACCATGCGCAGCCCTTCGACCGGTGAGGTGGAAGTCCCCTTCTCCGCCCACTTCCATCTTGGTCGCTCGGGGAGACATCCCGACGGCGTACCGGCCGAGGGGCTGCGGATGAGCCGGCCCGGAGAAGGCCGCCCCTTTTCCCACCTCCCCGTCATGCGCCAGGAGGTCACCCGCCTCCTGGCCCCGGTTCCCGATGGCGTGGTCCTCGATGCGACCGTCGGTGGCGGCGGGCATGCCGCCGCCCTGCTCGAGGCCCGGCCCGGCCTTCACGTGGTCGGCCTCGACCAGGATCCGAGTGCGGTGGCCGCGGCCGAGGAGGCCCTCGCCCGGTTCCGGCCGCGCGCCCGCCTGGTACGGGCCCGTTTTGATCGGTTCGGCGAGGTGCTTGACGGTCTCGGAGTGGGGCCGCTCTCTGGCGCGCTGTTCGACCTCGGGGTGAGCTCGCCTCAGTTCGACCGGCCCGAGCGAGGCTTCAGTTATCGCAGCGACGGGCCCCTCGACATGCGAATGGACCCCGAGCAGCCCCGTACCGCCGCGGACGTCGTCAACGAGAGCTCCGAGGCCGAGCTGGCCCGCTTGTTCGCGGCCAACGGCGAGGTGCGCTTTGCCCGCCGCATCGCCCGCGCCGTCATTGCCGCCCGGCCTCTCGTCACCACCGGCCAGCTGGCCGACGTGGTCCGTTCCGCCATTCCCGCCCCGGCCCGGCGTACCGGGGGCCATCCGGCCCGGCGGATCTTCCAGGCCATCCGCATTGCCGTCAACGACGAGCTGGTGATCCTGCCCGCGGTGCTCGACGCCATCATCGACCGCCTTGCTCCGGCCGGCCGCTGCGTCGTCCTTGCCTACCACTCGGGTGAGGACCGCATCGTGAAGGAG